>NZ_JBJLRD010000093.1:0-7590 GCF_050871305.1 Kineococcus gypseus
GGGGCGCTCGGCCTGGGGGGGGTGTTTGTGGGGTGAGGTGGGGGGCCGGGGCGGGGGGGGGGGGGGGCCCCCGCCCCCCCCCCCCCCCCCCCGCGCCCGGCGCGCCACCGCGCCCCGGGCGGGTGCGCCCGGCGCGCCCGTGCCAGGATCCGGGCACCGCGGACCCGCCGGGCCCGCCGCCACCACGAGGAGGACCGGTGCCGAGCAGCCCGCGGGACACGGGGGCCGACGCGGTGCGCGTCGTCGTCGTGGACGACCACTCCCTCTTCCGCCGCGGCCTGCAGATGGTGCTGTCCACCGAGGACGACATCGACGTGGTCGGCGAGGCCGCCGACGGCGCCGAGGCCGTGCGGCGGGTGGAGGAGCTGCTGCCCGACGTGGTCCTCATGGACGTGTGGATGCCGCGCCGCTCGGGCATCGACGCCTGCGCCGAGATCAAGGCGGTGGCCCCCTCCACGCGCATCGTCATGCTGACCTCCTCCGAGGAGGAGGACGACCTGTTCGCCGCCGTGCGCGCCGGCGCCAACGGCTACCTGCTCAAGGACGTGCCCGCCGAGGAGGTCGCCGACGCGATCCGCGCGGTGGTCACCGGCCAGTCGCTGATCACCCCGAAGATGGCCGGGCTGCTGCTGGGGGAGTTCGCGGCCATGCGCCGGCGCGACGAGGAGCGCAGCCTGGGCGTGGTGGGCGCGCCGCGGCTGAGCCCGCGCGAGCTGGACGTGCTGCGCCTGCTGGCGCGCGGCATGGCCAACCGCGAGATCGCCGGGCAGCTGGGCATCAGCGAGAACACGGTGAAGAACCACGTGCGCAACCTGCTGGAGAAGCTGCAGCTGCACTCGCGCATGGAGGCCGTGGTGTACGCGGTGCGCGAGAAGATCGTGGAGTTGTCCTGAGCGAGCCGCCGCCGCCCGTCGCGGAGGAGATGGGCGCGGCCGAGGCGCGCCGCGCCGTGCTGGCCGCGCAGGGCTTCGCCGGCCGGCGCCCGGCAGCCCCCGGCGCCGCGCACGTGGCGGGGGTGCTCGAGCGCCTCGGCGTGGTGCAGATCGACTCGGTGAACGTGCTGTGCCGGGCCCACTACCTGCCCTTCTACAGCCGCCTGGGCCCCTACCCGCGCGAGGTGCTCGACCGCGCCGCGCAGCGCCGCCCGCGCCGGCTCGTGGAGTACTGGGCGCACGAGGCGTCGTACGTGCCGCCGGCCACCCACCGGCTGCTGCGCTGGCGCATGGCGCGCGCCGCGCACGACGCCTGGGGCTCGGTGCGCTCGGTGGCCGTGGAGCAGCCGGCGCTGGTGGCCGCCGTGCTCGAGCACGTCGGCGCGCACGGGCCGCTGACGGCGCGCGAGCTGGAGGCGGCGCTGGCCCCGGGCGGCTCGCGCCCCTCGGAGCACTGGGGCTGGAACTGGTCGGCGGTCAAGCGGGCGCTGGAGCACCTCTTCTTCGCCGGGGCCGTCTCCAGCGCGGGGCGCACCGCGCAGTTCGAGCGCCGCTACGACCTCACCGAGCGGGTGCTGCCCCCCGAGGTGGCCGCCGCCGCCGACCCCGAGCCGGAGGAGGCGGTGCGCGCGCTGGTCTCGATCGCCGCGCGCGCCCTGGGCGTGGCGGGGGAGGCGAGCCTGCGCGACTACTTCCGCCTGCGCCCGGAGCAGTCGCGCCGGGCGGTCGCGCAGCTGGTGGAGGCCGGGGAGCTGGTGCCGGTGCGGGTGCGCGGGTGGGCCTCCTCCGAGCGCCGGCCGGTGTACCGGCACGTGGGCGCGCGCGCCCCGCGGGTGCGCGCGCGGGCGCTGCTGACCCCTTTCGACCCGCTGGTGTGGCACCGCCCGCGCACCGAGGAGGTCTTCGGGGTCGCGCTGCGCCTGGAGTTCTACGTCCCGCGCGAGCAGCGCGTGCACGGCTACTGCGTGCTGCCGTTCCTGCTGGGCGAGCGGATCGCGGCGCGCGTGGACCTCAAGGCCGACCGCGCCGCGCCGGGCGGGGTGCTGCGGGTGCCGGCGGCGTGGGCGGAACCGGGTGCGCCGGCGGGCACCGCGCAGGAGCTGGCCGCCGAGCTGGAGCGCCTGGCGGGCTGGCTGGGCCTGGGCGCGGTCGAGGTCGCCGGCCGCGGGGACCTCGCCCCCGCGCTGTCGGGCGCGCTGGGGCGTTCGGGTCACGTCGGGGCGCTCGGCTCAACGTGAGGCGGTGGGCGGCCGACACCCTCGCCGTGGACGTTCCCCCGCGAAGCGACGACCGGGTCGCGCAGGCCGGCGAGCTGCTCGAGCAGGTGCTCGAGCGGCTGAACCTGCCCGGCGCCGAGCACGAGGTGCTCGCCCGCGCCGCCGCCGTGCTCGCCGACCTCGTCGACGCCGACGTGGTGGCCGTGTGCGAGGACGGGCGGGTGCACGGCGGCGTGGGCCTGGGCCAGCGCTTCCTGCCCGAGCGCGGCCTCTCGCGCGCGGTGCGCGACGGCGGCGGCACCTTCACCGTGCCCGGGCTGGGCCCGGTGCGCGCCGAGGTCGTCGACGTGCCGGACCTGCCCGGGGTGCAGCTGGTCGTGGGCCGGGCCGGCGAGGTGGCGGTGGAGCCCGCGCAGCTGGCCGCGGTGCGGGTGCTGGCGCGGGTGCTGGGCCTGGTGGTGCTCGCCCGGCACGGCAGCGAGCGCGAGCGCCGGCTGCGCCGGCAGGGCGCGCTGGGCGTGGCGGAGCGCTCGCGCCTGCAGCAGGCCCTGGCCCAGCGCGAGCAGGTGCTGACCACGACGGTGCGCTTCCAGCGCGCCGTGGCCGGCCGCCACCCGCTGCCGGAGCTGCTGCTGCAGATCGCCCGCAGCTCCTCGGACCTGCTCCAGGGCCGGCCGGTCTCGCTGGTGCTGGCGGACCCGCGCTCGCAGATGCGCCTGCGCGTGGTCGCGGCCGTCGGCGAGCCCGCGGTGGAGGCCGAGCACGCGCTGGCCGCGGCCTCGGGGCTGCGCGGCATCGGCGTGGACGTCGGCGGCGCCGGGCGCCCCGCCGCGGCCGCCGTGCACGTCAACGGCCGGGCGGTGGGCGCCCTGGTCGTCGGCGCGGGCGAGGAGCCGCTGGACGCGGTGGGCGCCACGGTGCTGCGCGCCTTCGCCGAGCACGCCTCGACCGCGCTGAGCCAGGCCGAGTCGGCGCGGGCGGTCGAGGCCGCCTCGGCGGACCCGCTGACGCACCTGCCGCCGCGCTCCACGCTGCTGCGCCACCTGGAGCTGGTGCTGCGCGACGGGGCCGCGGACGGCCCGGGCACGGCGCTGCTGTTCGTGGACCTGGACGGCTTCAACGCCGTCAACGACGCGCTGGGGCACTCCGCCGGCGACGAGGTGCTCGGGCGGGTGGCGCGCCGGCTGCGCCGCTGCCTGCGCGGGGACGACTTCGCCGCCCGCCTGGGCGGGGACGAGTTCGCCGTCGTGGTGCACGGGTCCGACCCGGAGCGGGCCGCGCGGCGGCTGGCCGAGCGGGTCCTGGAGCGCCTGGGCGCGCCGCTGGAGCTGGACGGGCGCTGCGTGCGGGTGGGCGCCAGCATCGGCGTGGCGGTCGCGGCCGAGGGCGTGGGCGCCGAGGAGCTGCTGCGCCGCGCCGACGACGCCATGCACCGCGCCAAGGCGCGCTCGCGCGCCGGGGACCCGGCGGCGGCGGTCGGCGCGGTGGTCGTCCACGAGCCGGGCGCGCACGACGTGGAGGCGCTGCGCCGGCACCTGGAGCCGGACCTGCCGCGCGCGCTGGCCGCCGGCGAGCTCGACCTCGTCTACCAGCCGCTCGTGCGGCTCTCCGACGGGGCGGTGGTGGGCCTGGAGGCGCTGCTGCGCTGGCACCACCCCGTGCGCGGGACGCTGGAGCCGGGCACCTTCCTGCACGGCGGCGAGCGCTCCGAGGCGGTGGACGCCCTGTGGCGCTGGGTGCTGCGCGCGGCGTGCGCGCAGGCGGTGCGCTGGCGCGAGCAGGCGCCGCAGCTGTCGCTGACGGTGAACCTGTCCGAGCCGCACGCCCTCTCGCGCTCGGTGGCCGCCGACGTGACGGCGGCCCTGGCCGAGGCGGGCCTGGAGCCCGGCGCGCTCGTGCTCGACGTGCCCGCGGGCGTGCTCTCGGCCGACCCGGACGTGCTCGCGGTGCGCCTGGAGCAGCTGCGGGCCACGGGCGCGCGCGTGGTGCTGGACGACTTCGCCACCGCCGCGGCCCTGCTGGGGGACGCGCAGGGCCCCTCGCTGGCGGCGCTGCGCCGCCTGGCGGTGGACGGCCTGAAGCTGCACGGCTCGCTGGTGGCGGCGCTGGACGGCCCCGAGGGCGAGCGGGCCGCCGGGGCGGTGCGCACGCTGTGCGAGCTGGGCGCCGCGCTGGACCTGGGCGTGGTGGCCGAGGGCGTCGAGCGCCCCGGCCAGGTGCGCGCGCTGCTGCGGGCCGGCTGCGCGCTGGCCCAGGGGCTGCTGCTGGGCGCACCGCTGCCGGCGGGGGAGGTGCCGGCGCTGCTGCGCGAGGACGCCGCGGCGGTCGCGGCCGCCGTCGGGGCCGGTGGGGCCGGTGGGGCCGGTGGGGCCGGTGGCGTCGACGCTGGCGTGCTGGGCGCCGGCGGGGCCGGGGGCGCGCGGGTCGGCCCGGTGCAGATCGTGCCCTCCCGCGCGGCGCGCACGCCGGCGCCCGTGCCGGTGCGCGCGGTGCCCCCGCGCGACCTGCGCAAGCTGCTGAACGGCGCCGGCTGAGGGCGGGCGGGGCGGGGGCGCGTGCGTCGAGTGACTTGTGATCGACGCAGCGCGACCTCCTCCCTCCGTCCGCGCACCTGCGGGCGCCGCGCCGTCGCTAGACTGCCCCCGTGCCAGCCATCGTCGAGAAGGTCCTCCGCGCCGGCGAGGGCCGCGTCGTCAAGCGTCTGCACCGCATCGCGGAGCAGGTCAACGCCCTCGAGGACGACTTCACCGCCATGTCCGACGCCGAGCTGCGCGGCGAGACCGACCGCTTCAAGGAGCGCCTCGCGAAGGGCGAGAGCCTCGACGCCCTGCTGCCGGAGGCCTTCGCGGTGGTGCGCGAGGCGGCCCGGCGCACGCTGGGCCAGCGGCACTTCGACGTGCAGCTCATGGGCGGCGCCGCGCTGCACCAGGGCAACATCGCCGAGATGCGCACCGGTGAGGGCAAGACCCTCGTCGCCACGCTGCCGGCGTACCTCAACGCCCTCACCGGCGAGGGCGTGCACGTCATCACGGTCAACGACTTCCTCGCGGAGTACCAGAGCGAGCTCATGGGGCGCGTGTACCGCTTCCTCGGCGTGAGCAGCTCGTGCATCCTCTCGCGCATGCGCCCGGACGAGCGGCGCGCCGCCTACGCCGCGGACATCACCTACGGCACGAACAACGAGTTCGGCTTCGACTACCTGCGCGACAACATGGCGTGGAGCTCGGCGGAGATGGTCCAGCGCGGCCACCACTTCGCCATCGTCGACGAGGTCGACTCCATCCTCATCGACGAGGCCCGCACCCCGCTGATCATCTCCGGGCCCTCCGACGCGCCCACGAAGTGGTACACCGAGTTCGCCAAGATCGTCCGCGGCCTGTCCGTCGACGTCCACTACGAGGTGGACGAGAAGAAGCGCACGGTCGGCATCCTCGAGGCGGGCATCGAGCGCGTCGAGGACCTGCTGGGCATCGAGAACCTCTACGAGAGCGTCAACACCCCGCTCATCGGCTTCCTGAACAACGCCGTCAAGGCCAAGGAGCTGTTCAAGCGGGACAAGGACTACGTCGTCTCGCCCAAGGGCGAGGTCCTCATCGTCGACGAGCACACCGGCCGCATCCTCGCCGGCCGGCGCTACAACGAGGGCATGCACCAGGCCATCGAGGCCAAGGAGGGCGTGCCGATCCAGAACGAGAACCAGACGCTCGCCACGATCACGCTGCAGAACTTCTTCCGCATGTACGACAAGCTCTCGGGCATGACGGGCACGGCCATGACCGAGGCCGCGGAGTTCCACCAGATCTACAAGCTCGGCGTCGTCTCGATCCCCACCAACCGCCCGGCGGTGCGCGTGGACCAGCCCGACCTCGTCTACAAGAACGAGCCGGCCAAGTTCGCCGCGGTCGTGGAGGACATCGCCGAGCACCACGCCACCGGCCAGCCGGTCCTGGTGGGCACCACCAGCGTGGAGAAGAGCGAGCACCTCTCCGCCCTGCTCACCAAGCGCGGCGTGGAGCACACCGTCCTGAACGCCAAGCAGCACGAGCGCGAGGCGTCGATCGTCGCCCAGGCCGGGCGCCGCG
The DNA here is from genome assembly GCF_050871305.1 of Kineococcus gypseus. NCBI lineage: Bacteria > Bacillati > Actinomycetota > Actinomycetes > Kineosporiales > Kineosporiaceae > Kineococcus > Kineococcus gypseus. Next base: position 6,232 of record NZ_JBJLRD010000093.1, read on the forward strand.
GCGCGGTCACCGTGGCCACGAACATGGCCGGGCGCGGCACCGACATCATGCTCGGCGGCAACGCGGAGTTCCTCGCCGTGGCGGCCATGAAGGACCGCGGCCTGGACCCGGACGAGTCGCCGGAGGAGTACGAGGCGGCCTGGCCGGACGTGCTGAAGCAGGCGCAGGAGTCGGTGCGCGCCGAGCACGACGAGGTCCGCGACCTCGGCGGGCTGTACGTGCTGGGCACCGAGCGGCACGAGTCGCGCCGCATCGACAACCAGCTGCGCGGCCGCTCCGGCCGCCAGGGCGACCCGGGCGAGTCCCGCTTCTACCTGTCCCTGACCGACGACCTCATGCGCCTGTTCAACGCCGCCCTGGTGGAGTCGTTCCTGACGCGCAGCGGCATCCCCGAGGACGTGCCCATCGAGTCCAAGATGGTCACCCGCGCCATCCAGAGCGCGCAGGGCCAGGTCGAGGGCCGCAACTTCGAGATCCGCAAGAACGTCCTGAAGTACGACGACGTCCTCAACCGCCAGCGCGAGGTCATCTACGCCGAGCGCCGCAAGGTGCTCGAGGGCGAGGACCTGCACGAGCAGGTCCGGCACTTCATCGACGACACGGTCACCGCGTACGTGGTGCAGGCCACCGCCAAGGGCTTCGGCGAGGACTGGGACCTCGAGGTCCTCTGGGCCGAGCTGCGCACGCTGTACCCGGTGTCCGTCACGCCCGAGGAGGTCGTGGAGGCCGCCGGCGGCCGCGGCAACCTCACGGTGGAGCGGCTGCTGGAGGAGGTGCGCGCGGACGCGCAGTCCTGCTACGACGCGCGCGAGGAGCAGCTCGGCGCCCCCGTGCTGCGCGACCTCGAGCGCCGCGTCGTGCTCTCGGTGCTGGACCGCAAGTGGCGCGAGCACCTCTACGAGATGGACTACCTGCAGGAGGGCATCGGCCTGCGGGCGATGGCCCAGCGCGACCCGCTCGTGGAGTACCAGCGCGAGGGCTACCAGCTCTTCCTGGCCATGACCGACGCCATCAAGGAGGAGTCGGTCGGGTACCTGTTCTCCCTGCAGGTGCAGGCCACGCCGCAGGCCGGTGCGCAGCCGACCGCCCCGGGCTTCGAGCAGCCGGTGCGCCAGCAGCTGCAGTACACCGCCCCCACCGCGGAGGGCGACGTCGAGGTGCACGCCGGCGACGCCTCGAGCACCGACGCCCCGGTGGGCAACCGGGCCCAGCGCCGCGCCGCCGGGCGCAGCGCCGACTGAGCCCGTCCCGCACGACGACGGCCCGTCCCCCCCCCCCGGGTGGGGGGCCCTGCGCGGGTCCGGCCCCCCCCCCCCCGCGGCCCGTGACGCGGGAGCGGGCTCCGGGAAAACAACCAAC
>NZ_JBJLRD010000094.1:0-7207 GCF_050871305.1 Kineococcus gypseus
GAGCGTTGCCGCACCGCCCGGCGCCCGCCCGGCCCGCCCGGCCGGCCGGGCCCGCCGTCCCCCGCGGGCTGCCCCGCGCCGCGCGCGCGGCGCTGACCGCCCTGGCCGCGCTGGCGCTGCTGCTCGGCGTGGCGGCACCGGCGGGCGCGGCACCGGCGGGCGCGGCGCCCGCGCCCGGCCCCGCCGGCGCGGGCACCACCGGTACGGGCACCGCCGGCACCGCACCCGTGGTGCTCGTCGGCACCGGCGGCGTGCGCTGGACGGACGTCTCGCGCGAGGCGACCCCGGCGCTGGCCTCCACCGTGCGCGGGGCCGTGGGCACCGTGGCCGTGCGCAGCGTCTTCACCGCCGCCTGCCCCGCCGACGGCTGGCTGGCGCTGTCCGCCGGGCGGCGCGCCACCGACTTCACCGGCACCTCCGCCGAGCACGCGCGTGCGGCGTGCGCACCGGTCGCCGACGTCGTCGACGGCGTGCAGCCGGGCTTCGCCGGGTACCGGCGCACCGCCGCCGGGGGCACCTTCGGCGCGCAGCCGGGCCTGCTGGGCGACGCCCTGGCGCGCGCCGGGGTGCGCACCCTGGCGGTGGGCCCGGGCGCGGCGGTGGCGCTGGCGCGCTCGGACGGGCGGGTGCCCGCCGCCGTCACCGGCGCGCAGGCCCCCACCCCGGCCGCCGTGGGCGGGTACGTGCAGGACGCGCTGGAGAGCGGCGCGCAGGTCGTCGTCGTCGACGCGGGCGCGGTGCGCGACCCGGCGGACCTGCCCGCGGACGAGGGGGCGCCGGCGGCCGGGCGCGCCGAGCAGGTGGCCGCCGTGGACGCCGTCGTGGCGGCCGTGCAGCGCGCGGTGGCCGGGAGCACCGGGACGGGTGCGACCACGCTGCTCGTCGCCTCGCTGGCCGACGCCGGGCGCACCGCGCACCTGCAGTTCGCCGGCGCCACCGGCCCGCGCCCCGGCGGCGGCGCCTACGACGGCCTGCTGGTCAGCCGCTCCACCCGCCAGGTCGGCATCGTGCAGACCACGGACCTGACGCCCACCGTGCTGGCGCTGGCGCTGGGCACCGACCACGGCACCGCCGGCCTGGTGGGCGCGCCGGTGGGCAGCACGCAGGGCGCTGCGAGCGCCGCCGAGCGCGAGGAGAAGGTGCGCGACCTGGACGCGGCCGCGCAGGCGGTGCAGCCGCTGGTGGCGCCGTTCTTCACCACCTGGGCCGCCAGCCAGCTGCTGCTGTACGCCGCGGCCACGCTGGCGCTGCGCCGGGCGTGGGGCGGCGCGCGCGGGCGGCGGCGGGTGCTGGCGTGGCTGCGGGCGCTGGCCGTGGTCTACGGCGTGGTGCCCGCCTCGACGTTCCTGGCCAACACGCTGCCGTGGTGGCGCGCAGGGGGCACCACCGGCGCGCACCTGCTGGCGGTCACCGGCGCGGTGGCGCTGTTCGTCGCGGCGATCACGGCGGTGGCGCTGCTGGGGCCGTGGCGGCGCGCGGCGCTGGGCCCGCTGGGCGTGGTGGGGGCGGTCACCGCGGGCGTGCTGGCGCTCGACGCCGGCACCGGCTCGCGGCTGATCACCTCCAGCCTCAACGGCCTGCAGCCGGTGGTGGCCGGGCGCTTCTACGGCCTGGGCAACCAGCAGTTCGCGCTCTTCGCCACCGGCGCGCTGCTGCTGGCGGTGGCGGTGGCCGACCCGCTGCTGCGCGCCGGGCGGCGCCGGGCCGCGACCGCCGCGGTGGCCGTCCTGGGCGTGGCGGCCGTCTACGTCGACGGCGTGCTGGGCAGCGACTTCGGCGGCCCGCCGGCGCTGATCCCGGCGTTCGGGCTGATGACGCTGCTGGTGGCCGGGGTGCGCGTGACGTGGCGGCGGGTGCTGCTCATCGGGGTGGGCACCGTGCTGGTGCTCGCGGCGATCTCGGTGGTGGACTGGCTGCGCCCGGTGGACGACCAGACGCACCTGGGCCGCTTCGTGCAGACGCTGCTGGACGGCGGCGCCGGGCAGGTCGTCGAGCGCAAGGCGGCGCAGAACCTGCGCATCCTCGTGGGCAACTGGGTCCTGAGCCTGGTGCTGGCGCTGGCCGGCTCCTTCGTGGCGTTCGTGCTGGTGCGCCCGCGGGTGCTGGGGGTGGCGGTGCTGCAGCGCTCCTACGACCGCCACCCGGCGCTGCGCCCGGGCTGCACCTCCCTGCTGGTGCTGCTGGCCATCGGCTTCGCGGTCAACGACTCGGGGGCGGCGGTGCCGGCGGTGGGGGCGATGCTGGCGGTGCCGCTGCTCATCGCCACCGTCACCCGGACGGTGGAGCCGCTGCAGGCGCCCGGCGCCCCGCGCGAGCGCCGTCCCGCCCCCGCCGGGCGCTGAGGGGCCCGGGCACCCGCCGCACGGGTCTAAGGTTAGCGACAACCGTTCCCATCTTCAGGAAGTCGCCGATGAGCCGCCACCCCGCCCTGCTCCTCACCACCGCCCTCGCCCTGGGCCTCGCCGCCTGCGGCGGGGACGACGCGACGGGCGCGCCCTCCGCCGCCCCGGGCGGGGACGGCCCGAGCGTCGTCGCCTCCACGGACGTCTACGGCTCGATCGCCGCCGCGGTCGCCGGCGACGCCGCCACGGTCACCTCGATCATCGACGACCCCTCCGCGGACCCGCACTCGTACGAGGCGGACACCCGCACCCAGCTGGCCCTGACGCGCGCGGACGTCGTCGTGGAGAACGGCGGCGGCTACGACGACTTCGTCGACACCATGCTCGACGCCGCCGACGGCGCAGAGCCGGTCGTGGTGAACGCGGTGGAGCTCTCCGGCAGGGACGCGGGCGGGGAGTTCAACGAGCACGTCTGGTACGACCTGCCGACGGTGCGCGCGGTCGCCGGGGCCGTCGAGGCCGCCCTGGCCGAGGCCTCCCCCGACGACGCGGCCGTCTTCGAGGCCAACGCCGACGCCTTCGAGGCCCAGCTCGACCAGCTCGAGCAGCGCGTCGCCGAGGCCGCCGCGAGGACCACCGGCGCGCCGGTGGCGGTCACCGAGCCCGTGCCCGGCTACCTGCTCGACGCCCTCGGGGCGGACGACCGCACGCCGGAGGCGTTCTCCGAGGCGGTCGAGGAGGAGACCGACGTGCCCGCCGACGTCCTGCAGGAGACCCTGGACCTGGTCGGCGGCGGGCAGGTGCGCGCCCTCGTGCACAACGAGCAGACCACGGGCCCGCAGACCGAGCGGGTGCTGGCCGCCGCGCGCGAGGCGGGCGTGGCCGTCGTGCCGGTCACCGAGACGCTGCCGGAGGGTGAGGACTACGTGTCGTGGATGACGTCGACCGTGGACGCCGTCGTGGCGGCCCTGACCGCGTGAGGGCGCCCGCGGGCAGCCCCGCCCTGCGGCTGCGCGGCGCCGAGCTGACCTACGGCGCGCGCCGGCTGTGGTCCGGCCTGGACCTCGACGTCGCCCCCGGCGAGTTCGTCGCCGTCCTCGGCGCCAACGGCGCCGGCAAGTCCAGCCTGCTGAAGGTGGTCCTCGGGCAGCGGGCGCTGCGCGCGGGCACCGTGGAGGTCGCCGGGCGCCCCGCGCGCCGCGGCGACCGGCGCATCGGCTACGTGCCGCAGCAGAAGGGCGTGGACGCCTCCACCCCGCTGCGCGCGCGCGACTTCGTGCGCCTGGGCCTGGACGGGCACCGGTGGGGCCCGCTGCTGCCCTCGCGGCGCGCGTCCCGGCGCGTGGACGAGGCGCTGGCCGCCGTGGGCGCCACCGCCTACGCCGACGCGCCCGTGGGCCGCCTGTCCGGCGGGGAGCAGCAGCGGCTGCGCGTGGCGCAGAGCGTGGTGGGCGACCCCGCGCTGCTGCTGGCCGACGAGCCGCTGCTCTCCCTGGACCCGCACCACGCCGGGGCCGTCACGGCCCTGGTGGACGCCTGCCGCCGGCGCACCGGCGCGGCGGTGCTCTTCGTCACCCACGACGTCAACCCCGTCCTGCCGTACGCCGACCGCGTGCTCTACCTGGCGCAGGGGCGCTTCAGCGTCGGCACCCCCGACGAGGTGATGACCTCGCGCACGCTGTCGTCGCTGTACGGCTCGCCGGTGGAGGTGCTGCGCTCGGGCGGGCGGGTGCTGGTCGCCGGTGCCGCCGCCGACGCCACCGCCGAGCAGCGGTGCGCCCACCAGGAGGTGCGCTGATGGGCGCGGTGGCGTGGTCGGACGTGGTCGACTTCAGCGACTACGGCGCCCTGCTGGCGCTGGTGCAGAACTCCCTGTGGGCCGGGGCGCTGCTCGGCCTGGTCGGCGGCCTCGTCGGCGTCGTCGTCGTCGCGCGCGACCTGCCCTTCGCCGTGCACGGCACCGCGGAGCTGAGCTTCGCCGGCGGCGCCGCGGCGCTGCTGCTGGGCGTGGACGTCGTCGCCGGCTCCCTGGTGGGCTCCGTCCTCGCCGCCGTGTTCTTCGGCGTGCTCGGCAACCGCGTGCGCGAGCACAACTCCGCCATCGGGGTGCTCATGCCGTTCGGGCTGGGCCTGGGCGTGCTGTTCCTGTCCCTGTACGAGGGGCGCGCGGCGAACAAGTTCGGGTTGCTGACCGGGCAGATCGTCGCGGTGGACGACCCGCAGCTGCTCTCCCTGGCCGCCATCGCCGCCGTGGTGCTCGCCGCCCTGGCGGTGCTGTGGCGCCCGCTGCTGTTCGCCTCGCTGGACCCGGAGGTGGCCGAGGCGCGCGGGGTGCCGGTGCGGCTGCTCTCGCCGCTGTTCATGCTGCTGCTGGGCCTGTCGGTGGCGATGAGCGTGCAGGTCGTCGGGGCGCTGCTCGTGCTGGCGCTGCTGGTCACGCCCGCAGCCGCGGCGCTGCGGGTCAGCGCCTCGCCGTACGTGGTGCCGGTGCTCTCGGTGGTCTTCGCCGTCGTCGCCGTCGTCGGCGGCACGCTGCTGGCGCTGGGCTCCTCGGTGCCCATCAGCCCGTACGTGACGACGGTGTCGTTCCTGACCTACCTCGGCTGCCGGCTCGTGGCGCGGCTGCGCCGGGCACCGGCGCGCGGCGAGCGCGAGCAGGACGGGGTGCCGGTCGCCGAGGCGGCCTGAGGGCGCTCGGGCCCGGCCCGGGGCGCCGGGTCGCTAGGTTGACCCGGTGCCCCACCTCCTGCACCTGGACTCCTCCGCGGACCTGACCCGCTCCCGCTCGCGCGCGATCACCGCGGCGTTCGCCGCCGCGTGGACAGCGCGCGGGGAGGGCTTCACCGTCACCCACCGCGACCTGCACCGCGACCCGCTGCCGCACCTGCCCGACCCGGAGCTGCACTGGCCGGCCGTGGCGCGCCGCCCCGACGCGGCCCCGCCGGCGGCGTGGGACGCGCTGCAGGGCGAGGTGCTCGCGGAGCTGCTGGCCGCGGACGCGGTGGTGGTGGGCGCGCCGCTGTACAACTACACGGTCCCCTCGACGCTGAAGGTGTGGATCGACAACGTGCACGTGCCGGGCGTGACCACCGGCGCGGGCGTGCAGCCGCTGGCGGGGCGGCCGGCGGTCGTCGTCAGCAGCCGCGGCGGCGTGTACGACGCTGGCACCCCCACCGAGACGTGGGACCACGGCGTGCCGGTGCTGCGGATCGTCCTGGGCGAGGCGCTGGGGATGGACGTGCACGTGGTGCAGACCAGCGCGACCCTGGCCGACCGGCTGCCGGAGCTGGCGGACCTGCGTGAGCGCGCCGACGCGGAGTTCGCCGCGGCCGTGCGCGCGGCCGAGGAGCTCGCCGCCACCCTGTGAGGCGGGCGCGGCGCCGCGGCGCTCACAGCGGCTTGGCGAACCAGAGCTGCGCGTCGGGGTTGTCGTTGTAGCGCTCGACCTGCGCGAAGCCCTCGCGCTCGTACAGCCGCAGCGCGGCCGTGAGCGCGGCGTGGGTGTCGAGCACCAGGCGCGGGGCGCGGCGCTCGCGGGCCCAGTCCTCCGCGGTGGTCATCAGCCGGTGCGCCAGGCCCAGGCCGCGGGCGGCGGGGTCGACGTAGAGGCGCTTGACCTCCGCGTCGCCGCCGTCGAGCAGGCGCACGCCGACGCAGCCGACGGGCCGCCCGCCGCGGCGGGCCACCCAGAACGCCCCGCCCGGCGCGGCGAGGTCCTCGTCGTCGCCGGGCGGGCCGTCGTCGCCGCCGGGCAGGCCGCAGGTGGTGGCGACGTCCTTCCAGAAGCGCACGCGCAGGAGCCGCCCGGCGTCCCCGCCGGGCGGCTCCTGCTGCAGCGTCACGTCCTGCGCCACGTCCTGCGCCACGTCGTCGACCCGGTCCACCGGGCCATCGTGGGGCCGGGCCGCGGGGGCCGCGGCACCGGGGTCGGCGTCAGCGCTCCTCGCGGAAGTCCACGTGCTCGCGCACCACCGGGTCGTACTTGCGGACCACGAGCCGGTCGGGGTCGTTGCGGCGGTTCTTGCGCGTCACGTAGGTGTAGCCGGTGCCGGCGGTGGACCGGAGCTTGACGACGGGGCGGACGTCGGCGTGCTTGGCCATGGGTGCTCCCTCCGAGCTGCGAGCGGCGGTGGTGCACCGCCGGTCACCCCTCTCAACCCCTCCTTACCGACAACCATTCCCACGTCCGGGCCGCGCGGGCGGTGCTCAGGAGCGGGGTTCGACGGCCACCTCGGCGGCCTGCCCGCAGGTGGTGCCGTGCGCCGCGGCGACCGCGGGGTCGTCGGCGCGCACCCCGCTCGCCACCGTCTCGGTGGCGCCGTTGCGCGCGTGCACCCGGTTCGCGTCCACGACGACCTCGGTGCGCGTGACGGTCCACGACCCGCCCTCCTGACGGGCGTCCACGCCGTACAGGTGCAGCCCGTCCCCGGCCGGCGCGCACGTCAGGCCGGTGCCGTGGGGCGTGAAGCCCAGGCTGAAGGAGTACTGCGCACCGTCCTCGCCGGGCACCGGCACCAGGGCGGCGTCCTCCTGGCGGTAGGCGTACACCTGCACCGAGCGCCCGGTGTCCAGCAGCACCACCGGCGCACCGGAGGCCAGCACCGCCGCGGAGGCGCCGGCGGCCTGCGGGGCGGCGGAGGTGAACTCCACGGACGTCGTGCCGTGCGCGGTGGTCGTCGCCCCCAGCAGCCGGCGGCCGTCGACGTCGGCGAGCCAGAGCACGTCGTCGGCGCCGTCGCCGTCGAGGTCGACGGTGCGCGCGCTCCCGGCCCCCGGGGGGGGCGCGCGCCCGGGGGGGGGGGGCGGGCGGGGCGGGGGGGGGGGGGGGGGCGGGGGGGGGGGGGGGGGGGGGGGCGGCGGGCGTT
>NZ_JBJLRD010000095.1:0-6668 GCF_050871305.1 Kineococcus gypseus
ACCCCCCACCCCCACCACCACCGCCAGCGCGCCCAGGCGGCACCCCCCCGCGCCCGCCGCGCGGGGCAGCGCGCGGGGGACGGCGGGCCGGGCGGGCCGGGCGGGCCGGGCGGGCGCGGGGCGGTGCGGCACCGCTCCAGGCTAGGTGGCCGCGGTGCCCGGCCCGGGCCGGGCGCGTGCCCGCGGCGGGCGGGGCTGGGGGAGGATCGGCGCGTGGTCGTGGACGGACGGGCGGGGGCGCAGCGGGCGCCGGGGGCGTCGCCGGGGCAGCCGGCGGGGGTGCCCGCGCGGGCGCGCGCCGCCGCGCTGCCGGTGCTGCTGGGCGTGCTGGTGCTGCTGGCGGCGGCGGCGCCGGTGGTGCACCGCTACCTCGTGGCGTACCCGCAGGACCAGTGGCAGGTGGACCTGCAGGTCTACCGCGAGGCCGGGCGCAGCCTGCTGCTGGGGCGGCCGGTGTACGAGGTGCTCACCGAGGCGCCGCAGCTGCTGCCCTTCACCTACCCGACCTTCTCGGCGCTGCTGTCGGTGCCGCTGGCGCTGCTGCCGTGGGGCGCGGCCGGCTGGGTGTGGACGGGCGTGCAGCTGGCGCTGCTGTGGGCGGTGGTGGGCCTGGCCTTCGCCCCGCTGCTGGCGCGCGGGGGGCGCTGGGCCCCGCTGGCGCACGGCGTGCTGGCCGGGGCGGCGGTGTGGGTCTCGCCGGTGGGCGAGAACCTGCGCTTCGGGCAGGTGAACCTGGTGCTGGTGGCGCTGTGCCTGCTGGACGTGGCGCGCGGGGGCGAGGGGCTGCGCGTGGGGCGCCACCGGCTGCGCTGGCCGCGCGGTGCGCTGGTGGGCCTGGCGGTGGCGGTGAAGCTGACGCCGGGGGTCTTCCTGGTGCACTTCGCGCTGACGCGGCAGTGGCGCGAGCTGCGCAACGGCGTGCTGGCGGCCGCGGGGGTGACGGTGGCGACGTTCCTGGTGGCGCCGGCGGCGTCGCTGCAGTTCTGGACGGCGGCGCTGTGGGACCCCGAGCGCCTCGGGCCCAACGCCGGCTCGTCCAACCAGTCGGTGCGCGGCTTCCTGCTGCGCCTGTACCTGCCCGAGCAGCTGACCTCGCTGCTGTGGGCGCTGGTGGCGCTGGCCGCCGCGGCGGCGGGCTTCGCGCTGGCCCGGCGCGCGCACCGGGCCGGCGCGCCGGTCGCCGAGGTCGCCGCGTGCGGGCTGGTGGCGCTGCTCGTCTCGCCGGTCTCGTGGCTGCACCACTTCGCGTGGGGCCTGGTGGTGCTCGGCGCGCTGGCCGGCGACGGGCGCGCGCGCCGGCGGGTGGCGGTGGCGCTGGGCGCGGCGGCGCTGCTGTCCGTGGCGTGGCCGTGGTGGGGGGCGAACCTGCTGGCCGAGGGCTCGGTGCCGGTGCCGGTGGCGCGCGCGGTGCAGAGCGCGGACCTGTGGTGGGCGTGGCTGGCGCTGCTCGCGCTGGCGCTGGTGGCGCTGCCGCGGGCGCGGGCGTCCCGCGCCGTCTCACCTACGGTGATCGATTAGTCGCTCTGTGTTTAGGTCTGGTGACGGGGGGGCAAGACGGCTCCGCAAGGAGCCAGCGCCCAACACCGGGGGGACACCGTGAGCCGGACCACCTACGCACTGCGCCCGACCGTCGACGCCTGGGAGTGGCAGCTGCGCGGCTCGTGCCGCGACGCCGACCCCGAGCTGTTCTTCCACCCCGAGCTCGAGCGGGGGGCCGCCCGCCAGCACCGCGACGCCGCCGCCCTGGCCGTGTGCGCCGAGTGCCCCGTGCTGCGCCAGTGCCGCCAGCACGTCCTGGCCCACCGCGAGGCCTACGGCGTGTGGGGCGGGCTGACCGAGGACCAGCGCGAGGAGATCTGGGCCGCCCGCACCGACCGCCGGCGCCTGCGCCGCGCCGGCTGAGGACCGCCCGTCCAGGACCGCTGCGCCGACCGGTGCCCGGGGTCGAGCCCCCCGGGCCCGGGCTCCGGCCGCCGCAGCGCTCCGCCGGTAGCGTTCCGCCCCGTGCCCCGCTACGCGTTCTTCGGCCCCGTCGGCACCTTCTCCGAGGCCGCCCTGCGCACCGTCGTGCCCGACGAGCCCGCCGAGCCCCTGCCCAGCGTCGACGCCACCATCGAGGCCGTGCGCAGCGGCGCCGCCGACGTGGGCTGCGTGCCCATCGAGAACTCCGTCGAGGGCGGGGTGCCCGCCACGCTGGACGGCCTGGCCGTCGGCGACCCCCTCGTCGTCGTGGCCGAGGTCGTCCTGCCCGTCTCCTTCGTCCTGGCCGCCCCGCCCGGCACCGCGCTGGGCGACGTGCGGCGCGTGAGCACCCACTCGCACGCCTGGGCGCAGGTGCGCCGCCGGCTGCACCAGACCCTGCCCGGCGTGGCCTACGTGCCCGCCACCTCCACCGCCGCCGCCGCCGAGGCCCTGGCCGCCGAGCGCGACGGCGGCCCGGCCGCCGGCTTCGAGGCCGCCGTGTGCGCGCCCTTCGCCGCGCGGCGCTTCGGCCTGCAGGTGCTCGCCGAGCGCGTGGAGGACCGCGCCGGCGCCCAGACGCGCTTCGTGCTGCTCTCGCGCCCCGGGCGCCTGCCCGGGCGCACCGGCAACGACAAGACGTCCCTGGTGCTCTTCCTGCGCGAGGAGCGCCCCGGCGCCCTGGTCGAGGCCCTGGAGCAGTTCGTCACCCGCGGCATCAACCTCACCCGCATCGAGTCGCGCCCCGCCGGCGACGCCCTGGGCCGGTACTGCTTCTCCATCGACTGCGACGGGCACCTGTCCGACGCGCGCGTCGGCGAGGCCCTCATGGGCCTGCACCGGGTGTGCGAGCAGGTGCGCTTCGTGGGCAGCTACCCGCGCGCCGACGGCGGCAGCACCATCACCGGCGCCGGCCCCACCGACGCCGCCTTCGGCGAGGCCCAGCGCTGGCTGGACCACCTGCGCGCCGGCGGCGCCTGAGCGGCCCGACCGGCCCGACCGGCCCCCCGCCGCCTCAGTCGTGCTGCGGGGGGCAGCGCACCAGCAGGGTCGCCGGCTCCACGTCCACCCGCACGCGCAGCGCGGTGCCGATCGGGTCGCCGTCCAGCTCCACCTCCTGCGGCTCCGCGCAGGTGACCTCGAAGCTGCGCCCGCGCAGGCGCTGCACGCGCCGCTGCCCGCGCCGGTCGCGGGTGACGATCGCCCACACCACCTCGCCCCAGGCGATCCCGCCGCGCGGGGAGAGCACCACCGCGTCGAGCAGGCCGTCGTCCACGCGCGCGTCCGGCATGAGCACGAGGTTGCGCGTCAGGCGCCCGCAGTTGCCCACGATGACGGCGCGGGTGCGCACCCCCACCGCCTCGCCGCCGTCCACGCGCACCCTCACGCGCGCCTGCGGCCCCCACAGCGCCCGCGCGCCGGAGACGACGTAGGCGCCGTAGCCCAGGTGCCGCTTGAGGCGGTCCTCGACGCCGGCCATCATCGCCGCGTCGAAGCCCAGCCCGGCCATGACGAGGAACAGGTGCCGCTCCGGGCGGGCGTCCGAGCCCGTGCGGTCCACCGTCAGCCGCCCGACGTCCACGGCGGTGTCGGGGGCGGAGAAGACCAGGTCCAGCGCGGCGGCCAGGTCCGCGTGCGGCACGTCGAGGTTGCGCGCCAGCAGGTTGCCCGTGCCCGCCGGCAGCAGGCCCATGGGCACCCCCGTGCCCGTCATCCCCTCCGCCACCGCGCGCACCGTGCCGTCCCCGCCGGCGGCCAGCACGATGTCGGCGCCGCGCTGGACCGCCTCGCGGGCCTGCTCGGTGCCGGGCTCGTGCGGCGTCGTCTCCAGCCACAGCGGGTCCTGCCAGCCGTGCGAGCGGAACACCGCCGCCGTGTACGCCTGGCGGCGGCGCAGCGCGTGCTCGTCCAGGTGCGCGAACTTCGAGGGGTTGACCACGATGGCCGCGCGCGGGCGCGCCGGCGGCACCGGTTCCAGGGCGGGGGCGGAGACGTCCTCCACCAGGCCGCGCAGCCGCCGCCCGGTGCGCCGCTCGCGCACCAGCAGCCCGGAGACGACCACCAGCAGCGGCACCAGCAGGGCGGCGAGCGCGGCCGCGCCCCCCACGTCCCCCAGCACCACGCCGCGCAACGCTACCGGGCGGCGCGCCCCGCGCACCCCGTTAGGGTTCGCAGGGTGATCGACCTGCGCCTGCTCCGCGAGGACCCCGACGCCGTGCGCGCCAGCCAGCGCGCCCGCGGCGAGGACGAGGCGGCCGTGGACCGCGCGATCGCCGCCGACGTGCGCCGCCGCGGCTCCACCGCCGAGTTCGAGCGGCTGCGCGCGGAGCAGAAGGCGCGCGGCAAGGACGTCGCGAAGGCGCAGGGCGAGGACAAGCGGGCCCTGCTGGCCGGGGTGAAGCAGCTCGCCGAGCAGGTCAAGGCCGCCCAGGCCGAGGCCGACGCGGCCGCCGCCGAGCTCGACGAGGCGCTGCGCTCGATCCCCAACGTCGTCGCCGACGGCGTGCCGCCCGGCGGCGAGGACGACTACGTCGTGCTGCGCGAGGTCGGCGCGCCGCCCGCGCTGCCCGAGGGCCTGGACGCCTGGCGCGACCACCTGGAGCTGGGCCAGCTGCTGGGCGCCATCGACACCGAGCGCGGCGCGAAGGTCTCCGGCTCGCGCTTCTACTTCCTCACCGGCGTCGGCGCCCGCCTGGAGCTGGCGCTGCTGAACATGGCCGTCGCCCGCGCCGTCGAGGCCGGGTTCACCCCGATGATCACCCCGACGCTCGTGCGGCCCGAGGTCATGGCCGGCACCGGGTTCCTCGGCGCGCACGCCGCGGAGGTGTACCGGCTGGCCGAGGACGACCTGTACCTCACCGGCACCTCCGAGGTGGCGCTGGCCGGCTACCACGCCGACGAGATCCTCGACCTGTCCGCGGGCCCGCGGCGCTACGCCGGCTGGTCGGCCTGCTACCGGCGCGAGGCCGGCTCGCACGGCAAGGACACCCGCGGCATCGTGCGCGTGCACCAGTTCCACAAGGTGGAGATGTTCTCCTTCTGCCGCGCCGAGGACGCCGCCGGCGAGCACGAGCGGCTGCTGGCGCTGGAGGAGGCCATGCTCGCCGCGGTGGAGGTGCCCTACCGGGTCATCGACACCGCCGCCGGCGACCTGGGCAGCTCCGCGGCCCGCAAGTTCGACTGCGAGGCGTGGGTGCCCTCGCAGGGCGCCTACCGGGAGCTGACGTCCACCTCGAACTGCACGACGTTCCAGGCCCGGCGCCTGGGCGTTCGCGAGCGCGTCGAGGGCGAGGGCGGCACCCGCCCGGTGGCCACCCTCAACGGCACCCTGGCCACCACCCGCTGGATCGTGGCGATCCTGGAGAACCACCAGCAGCCCGACGGCTCGGTGCGCGTGCCCGAGGCGCTGCGCCCCTTCCTGGGCCTCGACGTGCTCGTCCCCGCCTGAGCGCACCCGGACGGGTGCCGCCGGCCGGACCGCCGGGCCGCGCGCGCCGCCGGTGGTTAGGGTCGGGGGCGTGAACGGGGGGGTTGAGGGCGCGCTGGTCGCGCTCGACGTCGACGGCACGATCGTCGACCACGACGAGGTGCTGTCCGACCGGGTGCGCGGGGCGGTGCAGCGCCTGGCCGGTTCGGGCGCGCACGTCGTCGTCGCCACGGGCCGCTCGCTGCACGGCGTGCTGCCGGTGCTGCAGCGCCTGGACCTGCACGAGGGGTTCCTGGTGTGCAGCAACGGCGCCGCCACCGTGCAGCTGGACCGCTCCGCGCCCGGGGGCTACCGCGTCGTCTCCCTGCACACCTTCGACGCCTCGGGCGCGGCCGAGGCGCTGCGCACGAGCATCCCCACCGGCCTGTTCGCCGTGGAGGTCCTCGGCCGCGGCTTCAAGGTCACCGCCCCCTTCCCCGACGGAGAGCTGACCGGCGAGGTCGAGGTCGTCCCCTTCGCGGAGATGTTCGACGAGCCGGTCATGCGCGTGGTGGTGCGCAGCCCCGAGCACACCTCCGCGGAGTTCGGCGCGCTGGTCTCCGCCGTGGGCCTGCACGGGGTGGCGTACTCGGTGGGCTGGACCGCCTGGCTGGACCTGGCGCCCGACGGGGTCACCAAGGCCAGCGCGCTGGAGGAGGTGCGCCTGCGCCTGGACGTGCCGCACGAGCGCACCCTGGCCGTCGGCGACGGGCGCAACGACGTGGAGATGCTGCAGTGGGCCGCGCGCGGGGTGGCGATGGGCAACGCGCCCGAGGAGGTGCGCGCGGCCGCCGACGAGGTGACCTCCCACGTGGACGAGGACGGCCTGGCCGAGGTGCTCGAGGCGCTGCTCGACGCCGGCGAGCGCGAGCCCGCCGCCTCCTGAGCCGCGGGTGCGGGCCCTCAGGCGCCCAGCCCCGCCTCGCGGGCCATGAGCATCGCCGCCGCCCTGTCCGCCGCGCCCAGCTTCGCCAGCACGTTGGCGACGTGGTTGCGCACCGTCTTCGGGCTCAGCACCAGCCGCCGGCTCATCGTGGCGGTGTCGAAGCCGCGCGCGACGAGGTCGAGCACCTCGCGCTCGCGGTCGGTCAGCTCCGGGAAGGCGCGGCGGGGGGGCGGGGGGGCCCCCCCCCCCCCCACGCCAGCGTTGGTGATCAGCGCAGCCCCTGTCGCACAAACGGTCGCTTCTGAGATGCCGGGCCGTCACCACGCTGTGTGACGCCGCCGGATCACCTTCCGCTCG
>NZ_JBJLRD010000096.1:0-6095 GCF_050871305.1 Kineococcus gypseus
CCCCCCCCCCCCCCCCCCCCCCCCCCCCCCCCCCCCCCCCCCCCCCCCCCCCCCCCCCCCCCCCCCCCCCCCCCCCCCCCCCCCCCCCCCCCCCCCCCCCCCCCCCCCCCCCCGGACCCGGCCACCGCCGACCTCGACGCCCTGGTGCCGCGCACGAGCGGGCCCGAGCTGGAGCTGCGCCGCGCCGCCTCGACCGTCGCGCGCGCCGGCGCCACCGCGCCAGCCGTCAGCGCCGACGACCTCGACGCCCTCTCCTCGGTGCTGCCGCGCCAGCGCGAGTGGCCGCGCTGGTTCCTCACCGTCACCGAGGCCGGCCCGGACCTGCGCCCCTCCGTCGTCGTGCTGCGCTCGGCCGGCGCGCGCGAGCCGTACCGGGTGTGGGGCACGCCCTCGCTGCTGCCCGGCGCCAGCCTGCCCACCACCGGCGCCCCCGCCGACGGCGCCGCCGTCGTCGCGCCGGACGAGGGCACCAACCTGCCGATGACCCCGCAGCAGGTCGCGGAGGGCTACGCGGACGTGCTGCTGCGCGGGGACGCGAGCGAGGACGCCGCCGGCTTCGCCCCCGACGCCTACCGCGACGGCGTGCTGGCCTCCGTGCAGCAGCAGACGCGCGCGCTGGAGGCCTCCGGCGGCTCGCTGACGCAGGAGCGCACCCTGCTGCCCGACCCGGTGCTGGCCGTGCGCACCCGCGACGGCGGCGCGCTGGTCGTGGCCGGCTACCGCTCCTCGGTGACGGCCGCCGGCCCCGCCGGCGGGCTGCCCGGGCGGCTGCAGGAGGCGGCCGCGGCGCTGGCCGGGCGCGCGGACTTCACCTCGGTGACCACGGTGGTGCAGGAGGTCGTCGTCTTCGCCGTCCCGCCCGGGCGCGGGCCGGTCAGCGCCGTCGCCGTGCAGAGCGGGCCGGTCTCCGTCGAGGCCACCTGAGCGGGCCGGCCACCCCCGTTCCCGCCCCCGTTCCCGCCCCCGCTCCCGCCCCCGCGGCCGCCCGCCGCCGCGCGCGGCCTGCGTGAGAAGCTGCCGCCATGACTCAACCGACGCCCCCCGGTGCGGGGCTGAACCTGCGCGGGGCGGTGGACCTGGGCGCGCTGGCGGCGCGCAACTCCCGCCGCGAGGAGGTCGCCCGCCGCGCGGCCGCCGACCCCGCCGCGCAGCAGGGCTCGCCGTTCGTCGTGGACGTCACCGAGGACACCTTCACCGAGGTCGTGCAGTCCTCGGTGAGCTTCCCCGTCGTGCTGGACCTGTGGGCGGAGGGCTACGACACCGGCGCGGAGGTCCTCGCGCAGCTCGCGGACGAGTTCGGCGGGCGCTTCCTGCTCGGGCGCGTCGACGCCCAGGCCGAGCCGGCCCTGGCGCAGTCCCTCGTGCAGTCCCTGCAGGCGCGCGCGGTCCCGCTGGTCGCCGCGATCGTCAAGGGCCAGCCGCTGCCGCTGTTCACCGGCGCCTACCCCTCGGCGGAGGAGGGGCGGGCGCTGCTGGAGGAGGTGCTGCGCGTGGCCGAGGCCAACGGCGTCACCGGCCGCGTGCCCGGCGCCGACGAGGCGGCCGCGGACGCCGCGGAGCCGGCGGCCCCGCCGCCGCCCCCGCTGCACGCCGAGGCCGAGGCCGCCGCGCTGGCCGGCGACTACGAGGCCGCCGCGGCCGCCTGGCAGCGGGCGCTGGCCGCCGACCCGCGCGACGCGGCGGCCACCGAGGGCCTGGCGCGCGTGGGCGTGCTGCGGCGCGTGCAGGGCGTGGACCTCGCGCAGGCGCGCGCGGCCGCGGCCGCCGCTCCCGACGACGTCGCCGCCCAGCTCGTCGCCGCCGACCTCGACCTCGTGGGCGGCCACGTCGAGGACGCCTTCGAGCGCCTGCTGGGCGTGGTGCGCCGCAGCGCCGGGGAGGACCGCGACGCGGCCCGCACCCACCTGCTGGAGCTGTTCACGGTCGTCGGCGCGGGCGACCCGCGCGTGGCCGCGGCCCGCACCGCCCTCTCGCGCGCGCTGTTCTGACGCGCCGTCCCGAGCGCACCGCCCGGCGCCCCGGCGCGCCGGGCGGCGCCCGCGCCCTAGGCTCGCCGGCGTGAGCACCGATGCGAGCGCCACCGCCCCGGCGCGGGACCTGCCGCGCAGCGCCCCCTCCACCCGCGGCGTCGACGCCCGCGGGGTGGCCGCGTTCCTCGACGCCGTCGAGGCCGCCGACGGCGTGGAGCTGCACTCCTTGGCGGTCCTGCGCGGCGGGCACGTCGTGGCCGAGGGCTGGTGGGCGCCGTACGCGCCGGAGCGGCTGCACCTGCTGTACTCGGTGAGCAAGAGCGTCACCGCCACCGCGCTGGGCCTGGCGGTGGCCGAGGGGCTGGTGGACCTCGACGCCACGGTCCTGTCGTACTTCCCCGAGCTCGACGCCGACGTCACCGACCCGCGCTCGCGCGCCACGCGGGTGCGCGACGTGGCGGCCATGGCCAGCGGCCACCTCGGCGAGACGATCGACGCGGCGAGGGCCGACCCCACCGGCGACGTCGTGCGCG
The DNA here is from genome assembly GCF_050871305.1 of Kineococcus gypseus. Classification (NCBI taxonomy): domain Bacteria; kingdom Bacillati; phylum Actinomycetota; class Actinomycetes; order Kineosporiales; family Kineosporiaceae; genus Kineococcus; species Kineococcus gypseus. Next base: position 2,504 of record NZ_JBJLRD010000096.1, read on the forward strand.
GCTTCCTGCGCCTGCCGCCGGAGGGCGAGCCGGGCGAGGTGTTCGCCTACAACCAGCCGTGCACGTACGCGCTGGCCGCGATCGTGCAGCGCGTCACCGGCAGCACCCTGACCGCCTACCTGCGCCCGCGCGTGCTGGACCCGCTGGGCGTCGGGCGCACGGCCTGGCTCACCGACGAGCTCGGCCGCGAGATCGGCTTCTCCGGCCTGCACGCCACCACCGGCGCGCTGGCCGCGCTGGGGCAGCTGCACCTGCGGCGCGGCCGCTGGGGCCAGGCGCAGCTGCTGCCGCAGGCGTGGGTCGACGAGGTCGGCCGCGCCCACGTGGACACCGCCGGCGCCCACCCCGACCCGGACTGGCGGCTCGGCTACGGCTACCAGTTCTGGCCCTCGCGCCACGGCTACCGCGCCGACGGCGCCTACGGCCAGTTCGCCCTCGTGCTGCCCGAGCAGGACGCCGTGGTGGCGCTGACGGGCCAGAGCACCCGCACCCAGGCGCTGCTGGAGGCGGTGTGGGAGCACCTGCTGCCCGCGCTGTCCGGCCCGGCGCTCCCGGGCGACGCCGCCGCGCACGACGCGGCGCTGGCCGCGCGCCTGCGCGCGCTGCGCCTGCCCGGCGCCGAGGACGGCGGCCCGGGCCCGGCCGCCGGCGAGCTGCCGCCCGCGCTGGTGCTGCGCCCGGCGCCCGGCAGCGCCCCGGCCGCGCTGCGCGAGGTGCGCGTCGAGCACGGCGCCGACGGCGCCTCGCTGGTGCTGCACGAGGGCGCCGACCGGCTGGTCGCCGCCCTGGGGGCGGGCTGGACGACCACCGGCGCGCTGGCCACGAGCTGGGCGCGCACGCCCGGCGGGCTGCGCGTGGACGTGGTGTTCGTCGAGACCCCGCACCGGCTGCGCCTGGAGCTGGAGGAGGCCGCGGGCACCTTCCGCGGCACCTGGTGCACCGAGCCGCTGCACTCCCCGCCGCTGGCCGCGCTGCGCGCGCCGGGCTGAGCGCCCGCCGCGCACCCCGGGCTCGCGGGCCGCGGGCCGGGGTGATCCACTGAGGGCCCCCCGTCCTCGAGGTCCAACCGGGAGCCGCCGTGGTCGACTACCTGCGGGGCAACTCCGCGCTGGTGCTGGACGCGCTGCGCGAGCACGTCGTGCTCGCGCTGCTGCCGCTGCTGGCCGGTGCGCTGCTGGCGCTGCCCGTGGGCTACCTCGGCGTGCGCTTCCCGCGGGCGTACCAGCCGCTCATGGGCCTGTCGGGCGTCGTGTACTCCATCCCGTCGCTGGCGCTGTTCGTCACGCTGCCGTACGTGCTGGGCACGCGCATCCTCTCCCCGGTGAACGTCGTGGTGGCGCTGGCCGTCTACACGCTGGCGCTCATGGCGCGCACCGTCGCCGACGGCCTGCGCTCGGTGGACCCGGCGCTGACGGAGGCGGCCACCGCGATGGGCTACCCGCGCACCCGCCGGCTGCTGGAGGTGGAGCTGCCGCTGGCGCTGCCCGTGGTGCTGGCCGGCGCGCGCGTGGCGGCGGTGTCGAACATCAGCCTCGTCAGCGTCGGGGCGCTCATCGGCGTCGGCGGGCTGGGGGAGCTGTTCACCCGCGGGTTCCAGCTCTTCTACGCCGCCCCCATCGTCACCGGCATCGTGCTGACGCTGCTGCTGGCGGGGCTGGTGGACGGGCTGCTCGTGCTGCTGCAGCGCTGGGCGACGCCGTGGACGCGCACCGCCGCCGGGAGGGGCTGAGCCGTGGACGGCACCCCCTACCTGCTGGACCCGGCGCACTGGAGCGGGCCCGGCTCGATCCCGGAGCTGGTGCTGGCGCACCTGGGGTACACGGGCCTGGCCCTGCTGCTGGGCGTGCTCGTGGCGTTCCCCGTGGGCCTGCTCATCGGCCACACCGGGCGCGGCGCGTGGCTGGCCGTCAACGCCGGCAACGCCGGGCGCGCCCTGCCCACCCTGGGCCTGCTCATGCTGCTGGTGACCCTGATGGGCCTGGGGCGCGTGCCCGTGCTGATCGTGCTCGTGGTGCTCGTGCTGCCGCCGATCCTCACCTCCACGTACGCCGGGCTGCGCTCGGTGGACCGCGCCGCCGTGGACGCCGCGCGCGGCATGGGCATGCGCCCGCTGCAGGTGCTGCTCGGCGTGGAGGTGCCCATGGCGCTGCCGGTGCTCTTCAGCGGCCTGCGCGCCGCGGCGCTGCAGGTCGTGGCCACCGCCACGGTGGCCGCCTCCGTGGGCCTGGGCGGCCTGGGCCGCCTGCTCATCGACGGCCTGGCGCTCAACGACTACGGTCGCGTGGTCGCCGGTGCGGTCGTCGTGGCCGTGCTGGCCGTGGTGCTCGACGTGCTGCTGGCCCTGGTGCAGCGCGCCGTCGTCTCACCCGGGCTCACCGGCCGCGGCGCGCGCCGCCGCGGCTCGCGCCCGCCGACCCCCGCACAGTCCCGCCTCGACGCCGACCTGGCGTGAGGACCGACGGAAGGACCCACCCGTGAACCGCAGGACACTGCTGACGATGGCCCTGGCCTCCGGCGCCGGCTCGACCCTGGCCGCCTGCGGTGCGGGCGACGACCCGCTGGCGTCCGAGCCGACGCCCGCGGCCAGCTCCGCGGCCGGGTCGATCACCATCGGCTCGGCGAACTTCCCCGAGAGCGAGCTGCTGGCGGAGATGTACGCGCAGGTGCTCGAAGCCGCGGGCGAGCAGGTGCAGCGCAGCTTCAGCATCGGCTCGCGCGAGGTCTACCTGCGCGCCCTCGAGGACGGCTCGATCGACCTGATCCCGGAGTACACCGGCGCGCTGCTCGCGGCCTTCTCCGAGGGGGGCGCCCCGGAGGGCGTGAGCACGTCCGAGGAGGTGTACGGGGCGCTGCAGGACGTCCTGCCCGACGGGCTGCAGGTGCTCGAGCAGTCGCAGGCCGAGGACAAGGACAGCCTCTCGGTCACCCGTGCCACCGCCGACCAGTACGGCCTGCGCGCCATCCCGGACCTGGCACCCGTGGCCGGGCAGCTCGTCGCCGGCGGGGCGCCGGAGTTCACCGAGCGATACCAGGGCCTGGTGGGCCTGCGGGAGGTGTACGGCGTGGAGTTCGCCGAGTTCCGCCCCCTGGACGCCGGTGGCCCCCTGACCGTGCAGGCGCTGCTGGGCGGCGACATCCAGGTGGCGAACATCTTCACCACCGACTCGGCCATCGAGACCAACGACCTGGTCGTGCTGGAGGACCCGGAGAACGTCTTCCTGGCCCAGAACGTCGTCCCGCTCATCAGCGCGGTGCGGGACGAGACCCGGGTCGCCGCCGCCCTGAACGCCTTCTCGGCCACCCTGACCACCGAGAAGCTCACCGAGTACCTGGCCCGGGTGCAGGTGGACCGCGAGCCGGTCGTCGACGTGGCGCGCGCGTACCTGGCCGACAACCCCGTGCAGGTGCCCGCGAGCTGAGCCCCCGCGCGAGGGCCCGCGACGCGGGGGGGGGGGGGGCGCGCCCGGGGGGGGGGGGGGGGGGGGGGGGGGGGGGGGGGGGGGCCCCCCCCCCCCCGCTGCGCCACCCTGGCGCGGTGAGCCCGGTCCCGCGCGCGGTGCTGTCCGCGACGACCCTGGACAGCCCCGACCCG
>NZ_JBJLRD010000097.1:0-5715 GCF_050871305.1 Kineococcus gypseus
ACCGTAAGTGCACGATGCCGAACAGCGCAGCGCAGCCAATGCGCGGCAGTCGGCCGAGGTAACGGTGCCCGCGCGGCGGACGCTTCGGCAGCAACGGCTGCACCCGTTCCCGCTGGATTTCAGACACCAGCTCCACGAAACGCTCGGACAAAATTTCCTCGGTCAAGCATCGAAGCTGCGACGGGGATGGGGACCATGCAACTGATAATGAAACTAGCTGTTAGACGAGACGGAGAAAGCTCAGCGCCATTCTCGCTGGCCAACTCTAAATTGTCATCCCGGACCACAGCTTTGATCGATATGGCTTTTCTCATCTCAACCTGACGTAGGGGTTGACGTAGCATCACGCCTCCACTAGCTGGACATTCCCAGCCGATGACGACTGAAACTGGAGATCTCGCAATGGCGCGTAGAACTAGGAAGATGCTAGTCGGGGCAGTAACTCTAGCGGCGGCGATGACGGTCGCTACGCCTGCCTCCGCGGGTTATGAAGTTTACCGGCAGTGCGCTGCTGATGCAGGTATCACGGGCTCGACGAACAATCCCACCTCCATCACCTTCCTGTCCACCGCCGGGCCCGCTCACTGTGGAACTTTGGGGCTTCGCTCCGCCTACGTCCACGTGGGTGGTGAAAGCTGGACGAGCTGGAGGTACAGCGCATACCCCGGATACAATGTACGCCATGACATCAAGAATTCCGTGAGGTCTGAACACACATCGTCCATCGGCTCCGTCAGGTTCACATCGTACCGGTAACGAGAGGGAGGCAGCAGCGTGAGGCTGCGAGGTGGTGCGCTAGTTCTCGCGCTGCTGCTTGCCGGATGCTCTTCAAGCGGCGAGCAGTCGGACATTGCAGAATACGATACATTAACGGGTGTTGATTTATCCAAGGCTTCAGCGGCCCAAGCTGAAGATATGGGCGACCACGAGGCGACGGCGGAAGAATACCAAGCGGGCTTCCAGCGCTTCAGAGAGTGCTTGAGTGCGGCAGGATTCGAACTGACGGATGTCGACCTTTCTGGCCCCGTCTACGATTTTGGAGTACCGGATGCGGCAGTGCAAGCCGGTGCCGACGCACGGTGCTATGAATCTGAGTTTTACTACGTGGACATGTTGTGGCAGACCTCCGACGAAATTCAAGACTCGTCCGAGACTGCAAAATTTGTGCATGATTGCCTGCGGCGAAATAATGTCGAACCGGAAGATACTCTCCAAGAAATGGGTGAGCAATTGCGTGAGGCGGGCATCGAGCCGCCTGAGTGTCTCCGATGACTCTTCTTCATAATAATCGGCCCGCGCCTGACAAATCGCCCAAAAAGTTGGGATTGAGGCAAAGGGCAAGCAATTCTCGCTTAGCACTATGGGCGCCCTTGGCGTTGTTGTTGGCGTTGTGGGCAGTACCGGTGCTTGCGCTGGTAATAACGGCTCCAGCGGCTGGTATTCGAGAAGCCGCGAGTGTCGCCCCGACTTTGCCGTCGGTAGTGACAGTGGGGAGTCAGTCCACGGATTACCGGACCTCTGTCACGGTGTCTGTCGAGCTTCAACAGATTGGGCAGGCCCGTACCGCGGTATCCGGTCTGTTGACATCGATATCTAATCTAGAGGGACCAGTACAGGCGGGACAAGAACTGTTTTCCGTTAACGGAGTTCCCGTCTTGGCACAACCTGGCAGCGCCCCTCTGCATAGAGAACTTCGACAAGGTGATCGTGGCAGTGATGTCAGCGTTCTTCGTCGGTTCCTCGGAGACGCAGGAATGCTGCGACAGGAAGTTTCCGGAGACATTTATGACCGCGGCATGCAAGTGGCAGTAGTCACGCTCCAGGAAAAAATTGGAGTGCTTCCCGACGGTGTTTTCCGCCCCGCGTATGTCGCCTTCGTGCCCCAACTTGCGGGCGCACTCGGAAAGCCGCTGGTTCCGCTTGGCGCCACCGTGGACGCCGGCGAAGCCGTCATAAGCCTCACGCCAGTCGCGGCGGGAATTAGATTTAACCCGACTAGCGCCAGCAGCGACTTATCTAACCTCCGAGGCAAGCCGCTCACCTTGAATTTTGGAGACATGCGAATCCCAGTTTCAAGTTTCGACCCAAGTCGCGAGGAGACAATCGATATTTACGCTGCTCTACTTGAGGCCGTCACCAGGGGAGAGGCTCAGACTACGGCAGGGGAAGTAGATAAGCTCGACACGCCTGCGCAGTACGACGGTGGTTTTCTCAGTCTTGCGGAGCCGCCAGTACGTGGCGTGGTTCCAGGTACAGCAGTTTACGTTACTACTTCAGGAGTGCAGTGCCTGTTTCGACAGGAGAGTGCAAATGACTGGGTCGCTGTGCCTGTGTCTGTTCTAGAGCCGGCAGTGGGCATTCTAGGTGCGGTGTATGTTGGACCCGAACTGATCGATGCGCCCATCGCGCGAGATCCCCTAATCTTGACGGACGATGTGCTTACCGGGTGCCAATGAGCCCGGTACGGGTAGACGTGTTTGATGCTGCAATGCGTTTTGGCACTACCACGGTGTTTTCCGGCTTTTCGGCCGCTTTTCCCGCGGCACGGGTCACCGCACTCGTAGGTCCCTCCGGTAGTGGGAAGTCCACCTTGTTGGCGGTGATGTCGGGTTACCAAACCCTTCACTCTGGCCGCGTGGAGCTGCGCGACGGTCTGGCTGCTGAGCCATTGCCGCCGAATTCTGCACGTGTTGCTTGGGTCCCACAGGGTTCCAACGCATTAGGTCGGCGCAGCGTTCTCGATAATGTCATGATCGCCTCGTTGAGTGCTGGAATGTCGCTCAAGGACGGCCGTGATCAAGCAAAGGATGCGCTTGAACTCGTCGGATTAGGCGCGTTGATGCATCAGCAGGCTCGACGGCTATCTGGCGGGGAGCTGCAACGCACTGCGTTGGCCAGAGCTCTAGCATCGGGTAAACAATTAATCCTCGCGGACGAGCCATCCGCCAATCTTGACGCTGAGAACACTGATTTGATCGCAAAAATTCTCGATGGCCTAACTGCCCGAGCCACTATTATCGTGGCCACGCATGACCCGGTTCTTGTGGCTGCCGCCGCAGGCGCCGTTCATATGCGCCCGGGGGTGCGAATTGCATCGTGATGATTGGCCCTTCGGCCTACTCGTCCGCGAAGCCATACTCAACATATTTGGGCCCGGCTCGCGCATGCTGGTGATTCTTGCCCTGGCAGTTCTCGCTGGTGCGGGGTCTAGCACTTACATCGCCGTACAGAGCCAAGCTGTACGCCAAGAAGTTTTCGACCTGGCTGCCGATGGGCGCAACGTGCTGGTTATTTCAGCTCTGAGCAATGATGCGCCGAGCAGTATCAATCGAGCCTCTTGCGAAAACCTTCATAAGCAACAAGGAGTTGACCATGCTGGAATTTTAGAGTCGGCCGGCGAACTGGACGTTCTGCCGGTTGGTACTCGACTGCCGGCCCAGCGGGCGAGTACGACGTTGTTCCGAGAGCTTACCAATACAGACTTGCTCGTAGGTCGCAATTTATCTGACCGGGTTTCTCGTCAGTTCACCGTACGGTCTGGGCGTGATTTGGCTTCCGCTAAGCACGCTGATCCCCATCCCGAAGACTTAGGCACAAGCTTCAGCGTCACTTTGCCACCGCATCCTAGCCACCCCTCAACCGCACGATGCGTTGTTATTCTCAATGCTTTTTCGGATGCTGATTTAGCTTCATCCATAATTGCTGCCCAACTCAAAGTCACTAAGAACCCGATTTCGGTCACAGAGTTACTCACTGCCACCACTAACCCCGTTGATAACTACCTACAGCGAGTCGATCGCTGGTTTCCCGTACTACTCGGCCTACTCGGCGCCGTCGCTGCAGTAGTTACCACTCGGAGGCGCGCTAGCGAGATTGCCGTTTACCGCATGTCAGGTACTTCTCCTGTGTCGATGATGACCTTGCTGACTCTTGAGACACTGCTCATCACTGGCAGCGCTGCTTTATCCGCTACGGCAGCGGCGCTAACATTGTCCTCCTATTACCTCGACCTTGCAGTACCGATTTTGTGGGGCTGTGTTCTTGCTGGCAGTTGGGCGATTTTTGCTATCGTTGCCTTACTCGACCTAGGAGTGCGCCGCCCCAGCGAACTGGCAAAGGATCGTTAACGCGTTCTGGCATGGGACGCATGAGTGTTTAGCTTGAGGGTGATGTGAATACATTTTTACCCATTGGAAACACAAGCGACCCTTTTCACGAGCGCAAGCCCCAGGCGCGCCTTTCGTCCAGTCGTCGGTGACAGCGGACGCCTGGCCTAATTCGTGTCAGACGATCGTCTCGAGAAAGTCGCCCGAGAAAACGTATTCTATGACTGACGTGCTGGCTCCGTAAATGGCGGCACGATTACCCGTTCGACTGATTGCAATGTGTAGATGCTGAGTTGTCAGCGGAAGGGAGCGCCGATAGACCGTTTCGCGAATGCCGGCTAGTAAGTGTTCTCCGGCTACAGCCAAGTCACCGCCAATTACAATGACAGCAGGGTTCAGCAGGCTGACGCAGGTGCTTAGTACGATGCCCAACGCTCGGCCTGCATCACGGACAGCTGCGATCGCTTGTTCGTCGCCAGCTCGCACCTGGGCGGCGACATCGAAGCCTTGGGTGGCGTGCACGTCTGCGTCAGCGAGTATTGCTGCTATGGCCATTCCGCTAGCTACCGCATCTAGGCATCCGGTATTTCCGCAGCGGCAAGGTATGTTGTCCCGACCGGGCACGATGACGTGGCCAATGCTACCTGCGATGCCCTGAGCTCCACGCATGATGGACCCATCGCTAATGATGCCTGCGTCGATCTGGGTTCCTACTTTGAGAAAAAGCAGGTGATTAGTGGCGGGGTACTCAACGGCACGTTCTCCGAGGGCCATGATGTTGGCGTCGTTGTCCACTAGGACTGGAACAGAAGTAAGTTGTGACTGCAGTTGCCTTTGTACGTCCGTGTCTTGCCAGCCAGACATGGTCGAGGTATTGATCGGTTGACCGGTTGCGTGGTCCACCGGACCTGGTAGGCCCAATCCGACTCCGATCACGTCATCCAAGGAGCAGCCGGCCGCGCCGATAATCCGACGACACGTTGTAGCCACCAGGGGTAAAACAACCTGAGGGCCGTCGCCAAGAATAACGGAAACCCGATCCTCCACGAGGATTTTAGCCGAAAGATCTGTGACGGCCACGTGAGCGTGTCGCTCATCTAAGTTGATGGCTAACACGACGCGCGCAGTCGGGTTAAATGCAAATGTTGTAGAGGGACGGCCTCCTGTGGACATGGCCTTCCCGCTAGGCGCGATTAGTTTGGCGGCTAGGAGCCGATCTACGCGTTCAGCGATCGTCGAGCGCGCTTGTCCAGTCAGCAGTGACAGCTCGGCGCGCGTGCGGGGTTGGCCATCGCGCAGGACTTGAAGGGTGGCGGAGAGGCCGTCGATGGGGGCTTGCACAGGCATATGGAGAGTTAACCACTACTGCAGAGGACGGCCATAGGCGAGTCTCCGTAGCGAGCAGCTGCCTGAACACACCGTCAGCATCGCCTAGGCTGGGTAGAGCACTCCCAAATCTGTGGTGATGCGGGGGCTGAGCCTGGGCGCGTACAGGCCGCTACATTAGTTGCTTACGGGTAGCCATCAGGCACATAGAACCACGACCGCCAAGCGAGCCAACGCCGTGATCGTGGAAAAGCTGGTATCATAGGGCAGCGTCAGGCATTGA
>NZ_JBJLRD010000098.1:0-5681 GCF_050871305.1 Kineococcus gypseus
CGCGGGGCCGCCCCGCGCCCGCGCCCGCCCCCCCCCCCCCCCCCCCCCCCCCCCCCCCCCCCCCGCCCCCCCCCGCCCCCCGCCCCCCCCCCCCCCCCCCCCCCCCCCGACAGGTTGGCGCTGGAGACCGCCATGGGACCGGTGCGCGCCAGCAGCTCCAGCGCCACCGGGTGCAGGGGCATGCGCAGCGCCACCGTGCCGCCGGTGTCGCCGAGGTCCCACGTCAGGGACGGCTGCGCGCGGCAGACGATGGTCAGCGCACCGGGCCAGAAGGCGTCCATGAGCTCGCGCACCGCGAAGGGCACGGCCGAGGCCAGCCCGTCGACGGTGCGCACCTCGGGCACCAGCACCGGCGGGGGCATGTCGCGACCGCGGCCCTTGGCGTCCAGGAGCTTGCGCACGGCCGCCGGGGAGAAGGCGTCGACGCCGATGCCGTACACGGTGTCGGTGGGCAGCACGACGACCTCGCCGCGCTTGACGGCGTTCTCGGCGGCCTTGAGCCCGCGCTCGCGGGCGAGCGGGTCCGCGCAGTCGAAAGGGGGTCTCACAGGGGCGAGTGTCCCACCGGGGCGCCCCGGCGGGCCCCCGGCACCCCGTCAGGTGCGCCGGGCGCTCGTGCAGCGCGGCCGGCCGGCCAGGTCGCGGTGCCCGGCCACCCCCCGCCACGACGGCGCGGCGAACATCCGCCGCGCGCCGTCCTCCTGCACCTCGGCGTGCTCGAGCGCGACCAGTCCGCCGGCGCGCAGCAGCCGCGCGGCGGCCGCCACGACGCGCCGCGGCACCTGCAGGCCGTCCTCGCCGCCGCCGTACAGCGCCAGCTCGGGGTCGTGGCGGGCGACCTCCACCTCGTGCGGCACCGCGCCGGGCGGCACGTACGGGGGGTTGCTGACGACGACGTCCACGGCGCCGTCGAGGTCGCCGAAGGCGGTGGCGGCGTCGCCCAGGCGCAGGTCCAGACCCGGCGCCAGCGCGTCGGCGTTGCGCCGCGCCCAGGCGTGGGCCATCGGGTCCAGCTCGACGGCGTGCACGCGAGCGGCGGGGACCTCGGTGGCCACCGCGAGCGCGACGGCGCCCGAGCCGGTGCACAGGTCCACCACGACCGGGCGCGCGCCGGCGGCGGCCAGGCGGGCGGCCTCGTCCACGGCGAGGCCGGCGAGGACCTCCGTCTCGGGCCGGGGCACGAAGACGCCCGGGCCCACCGCCAGCTCCAGCGCGCGGAAGCCGGCGCGGCCGGTCAGGTGCTGCAGCGGCACCCGCTCGGCGCGCTGGGCCAGCAGCTCGCCGAAGCGCGCCGCGGCGGCCGGCTCGACCGGCGAGCCGAGCACCGCCACGACGCCCAGGCGCGAGCGCTCCACGCCCAGGGCGTGCGCCAGCAGCACCTCGGCGTCCGTGCGGGGGCTGGGCACCCCCGCCGCCGCCAGCCGCGCGGCCGCCGCCTCGAGCAGGTCGCGCACGGCGCCGGTGCTCACGGGGTGCCCGCGGCGGCCAGCTGGGCGGCCTCGTCGGCGTCCACGGCCGACTGCACCACCGGGTCCAGGTCGCCGTCGAGCACGGCGTCGAGGTTGTACGCCTTGAAGCCGGTGCGGTGGTCGGCGATGCGGTTCTCGCCGTAGTTGTAGGTGCGGATGCGCTCGGAGCGGTCCACGGTGCGCACCTGCGAGCGCCGCGCGGCGGAGGCCTCGGCGTCGGCGGCCTCCTGGGCGGCGGCGTGCAGCCGCGCGCGCAGGATGCGCAGCGCCTGCTCGCGGTTCTGCAGCTGCGACTTCTCGTTCTGGCAGCTGACGACGATGCCGGTGGGCAGGTGCGTGATGCGCACGGCGGAGTCGGTGGTGTTCACGCTCTGCCCGCCGGGGCCGGAGGAGCGGAAGACGTCCACGCGCAGGTCGCCCGGGTCCACCTGCACCTCGACCTCCTCGGCCTCGGGCACGACGAGCACGCCGACGGCGGAGGTGTGCACGCGCCCGGCGGACTCGGTGACGGGCACGCGCTGCACGCGGTGCACCCCGCCCTCGTACTTCAGCCGGCTCCACACGCCCCCGGCGACGGCGCCGCGCGCCTTCACGGCCACGGAGACGTCCTTGTAGCCGCCGAGGTCGCTGGGGGTGGCGTCGAGCAGCTCGGTGCTCCAGCCGCGCCGCTCGGCGTAGCGCAGGTACATGCGCAGCAGGTCGCCGGCGAAGAGGGCGGACTCCTCCCCGCCCTCCCCCGCCTTGATCTCCAGGATGACGTCGCGCGCGTCGTCGGGGTCGCGCGGCAGCAGCAGGCGGCGCAGGCGCTCGGCGGCCGCGGCGGCCGAGCCCTCCAGCGCGGGCAGCTCGGCGGCGAAGGAGTCGTCCTCGGCGGCCAGCTCGCGGGCCGCGCCCAGGTCGTCCTCGGCCGCGCGCCAGGCGCCGTGGGCGTCGGCGACGGCGCCCAGCTCGGCGTAGCGCCGGCCCAGGGAGCGGGCCAGGGCGGCGTCCGCGTGCACCGCCGGGTCGGCCAGGCGGCGCTCCAGCTCGGCGTGCTCGTCGAGCAGCGGCTGGACGGACTCGAACACGGCGGTGCCTCCGGGGGCGGGGGTGCGGGCGGCTGCGCTGCGCGGGTGGCGCGGGTGGCGCGGGTGGTGCGGGAACGCGACAGCGCCGGCCCCTCCGCCCGGAGGGGGCGGTGGGACCGGCGCTGCGAGCGTGCTACTTGGTGGTCTTCTTCGCGTAGCGCGCCTGGAAGCGGGCCACGCGGCCGCCGGTGTCCAGGATCTTCTGCTTGCCCGTGTAGAACGGGTGGCAGGCGCTGCACACGTCGGCGCGGAGCTCGCCGCTCGTCGAGGTGCTGCGGGTGGTGAACGTGTTGCCGCAGGTGCAGGTCACCTGGGTCTCCACGTACTCCGGGTGGATACCGGCCTTCATGGTGTTCTCCTCATCGCGTCGATCGGCACCGGGTCGCCCTCCCCGTCGGGGTGGTGCGGGCGTGAGCCGGGGCCTGCGGTCGGGCCAGTCTCCCACAGGGCGCTGCACGAGCCGGCCACCCTGCACAACCGCGGCCCGGGGGCGGTGATTCCCGCCCCCGGGCCGCGGTGCGGGGGGTGTCAGTCGTCCGAGTCCTTGTTCACCAGGGGCGTGGACTTCTGCACCTGCACGAGGAACTCGAGGTTGCTGCGGGTCTTCTTCAGGCGGTCCAGCAGCAGCTCGATGCTGGCCTGCGCGTCCAGCGCGGTGACCACGCGGCGCAGCTTCCAGACGGTCTGCAGCTCCTCGCGCGACATGAGGATCTCCTCGCGCCGCGTGCCCGAGGCCGGCACGTCCACGGCCGGGAAGATGCGCTTGTCGGCCAGCTGGCGCGACAGGCGGACCTCCATGTTGCCCGTGCCCTTGAACTCCTCGAAGATCACCTCGTCGGCCTTGGAGCCGGTCTCGACCAGGGCCGAGGCGAGGATGGTCAGCGAGCCGCCGTTCTCGACGTTGCGGGCCGCGCCGAAGAAGCGCTTGGGCGGGTACAGCGCCGAGGCGTCCACGCCGCCGGAGAGGATGCGCCCGCTGGCCGGCGCCGAGATGTTGTAGGCGCGCGAGAGGCGGGTCAGCGAGTCCAGCAGCACGACCACGTCGTTGCCCAGCTCCACCAGGCGCTTGGCGCGCTCGATGGCCAGCTCGGCGACGGCGGTGTGGTCGGAGGCGGGGCGGTCGAAGGTCGAGGCGATGACCTCGCCCTTGATCGTCCGCTGCATGTCGGTGACCTCTTCGGGCCGCTCGTCGACGAGGACGACCATGAGGTGGCACTCGGGGTTGTTCGTCGTGATGGCGTTGGCGATGGCCTGCATGACCATCGTCTTGCCGGCCTTCGGCGGGGCCACGATCAGACCGCGCTGCCCCTTGCCCAGCGGGGACATCAGGTCGATGATCCGCGTGGTCATGATGTTGGGCTCGGTCTCGAGCCGCAGGCGGTCCTGCGGGTACAGCGGCGTGAGCTTGGTGAAGTCGGGCCGGTTGCGGGCCTGCTCCGGGGGCGCGCCGTTGACGCTGTCCACGCGCACCAGCGCGTTGAACTTCGAGCGCTGGCCCTGCTGCTCGCCCTCGCGCGGCTGGCGCACGGCGCCGGTGACCGCGTCGCCGGGGCGCAGGTGGTTCTTCTTCACCTGGTTCAGCGAGACGTAGACGTCGTTGGCGCCGGCCAGGTAGCCCGAGGTGCGGATGAACGCGTAGTTGTCCAGCACGTCGAGGATGCCGGCCACCGGCAGCAGGACGTCGTCCTCGCTGATCTCGGTGTCGACCTCGGGGGCGGCGCCCTCGCGGCCGCCGCGGCGGCCCTTGCGGTCGCGGTAGCGGTTGCGGCGCCCGCGGCGGCCGCCGCGCTCGTCGTCGAAGTCGTCCACGGGGCCGGTGCCGGCCGCGGGGACCACCGGCGCGACGCGCGGCTCGCGCTCCTCGCGCGGGGCGCGGTCCTCGCGGGGCGCGCGGTCCTCGCGCAGGGCGCGGTCGGCGCGCGGCGCCTCGCCGTCCGCGGGCGCCTCGCGGCGCGGCATGACGGGCAGCTCGACCTGCTGGTCGGGCTCGCGCACCCGCTCGCGGCGGGCGCGCTCGCGGCGCGAGAGGCGCTCGGGCCGGTCCCCGCGCTCGGGGCGCTCGGTGCGCTCGGCGCGGGAGGTGAACTCCTCCAGCGTGGGCAGGCCCGGCGCGCCGGCGGCGTCCTCGGCGTCGTCACGGCGCTCGGCGTCCACCTGCGGGGCCTGCGGGGACGACTGCGCGTCCTGCGGGGCCTGGGCGGTCTGCGGGGCCTGGGCGGTCTGCGGGGCCTGGGCGGTCTGCGGCTCGGTGCGAGCGGGCGCCTCGGCGCCGGCGGGCTGGGCCGCACCGGCGGGCTGCGGCGCACCGGCCGGGGCGCCGGCGCGGCGCGGGCGGCGCCCGCCGCCGGCCGCCTCGCCCGCGGGGGCCTCGCCGGTGCTCGCGCCGCCGTCGACGACGAGCGACGTCAGGGGCACCGCGGCCGGGGCGGCGGTGGGCTGCGCGGGAACCGGGTCGGCGGCCCGGGCCGGGGCGGCGGGCTCGCCGGAGCCGGTCGGCGCGGCCGGGGCGCTCTCGGCGGCGGGCCGGCGGGTGGCCTGCGGCACGCCCGCCTGGTGCTCGCGGATGGCGGCGAGCAGGTCCACCTTGCGCATGCGGCCGGTGCCGTCGATGCCCAGCTCCGCCGCCAGGGCCTGCAGCTGGGGCAGGCGCAGCGCGGAGAGGCTGCCGGTGCGGCGGGCCGCGGGCGCGTCGGCGACGGCGCCGTCGGGGGCGGCGATGTCGGTGGTGTCGGTCACGAAGGTCCTTCCCCCTCGTCCAGCGACTGGCCGATCAGATGCAGCACGGTCGCGATGACTGCCCGCAACGGGCAGGAACTGGATCCACGGACGCGCTGATGAGCGCGGATTCCTCGTGGATGCGCACCGGGCGACGAGGAGGGTGTGCGCAGAGGGGAACGCGACCCCGTCGGTGAGGTGCTCCAACGATCCTAGCACCACGTCACCGGGCGGGATCGCCGTTCCCCCGATCGGCCGCTCAGCCGCCGGGGGCCCAGCTGACGCCGCGCTGGGCGACCGGCAGGGTGCGCACGCGCCAGCCGCCGTGGGGGGGGGGGGGGGGGGGGGGGGGGGGGGGGGGGGGGGGGGGGGGGGGGGGGGGGGGGGGGGGGGGGGGGGGGGGGGGGGGGGGGGGGGGGGGGCCCCCCGC
>NZ_JBJLRD010000099.1:0-5139 GCF_050871305.1 Kineococcus gypseus
CCCCCCCGGCCCCGGCGGGGCACCCCCCCCCCCCCCCCCCCCCCCCCCCCGCCCCGGCCCGGCCCGCCCGCCCCCCCCCCCCCCCCCCCCCCCCCCCCCCGGGGCGCCGTTCAGGAGATGGGGCTGCCGCCGGTGACGCCGAGGACCTCGGCGGTGATGTAGCTGGACTCCTGCGAGGCGAAGAACACGTACGCCGGGGCCAGCTCGGCCGGCTGGCCGGGACGGCCCAGCGGGGAGTCCTCGCCGAACGAGCTGACCTTCTCCTCCGGCATCGTCGCCGGGATCAACGGGGTCCAGATCGGGCCGGGCGCCACGCAGTTCACCCGGATCCCGCGCTCGGCCAGCATCTGCCCCAGGCCCTTGGTGAAGTTCACGATGCCGGCCTTGGTGGTGGCGTAGTCCAGCAGCGGCGGGGACGGCTGGTAGGCCTGCACCGAGGCGGTGTTGATGATCGTGGAGCCCGGGCCCATGTGCGCCAGGGACTTCTTCGTCAGCCAGAACATCCCGTACAGGTTCGTCTTGAGGACCCGGTCGAACTGCTCGGTGGTGATGTCCTCGATGCCGCCGGGCTGGGCCATCTGGTAGGCGGCGTTGTTGACGAGGACGTCGATGCGGCCGAACTCCCGCACGGCGCGGTCCACGACGCCCTGGCAGGCGTCCTCGTCGCGGATGTCGGCGGCCACCGCCACGCCCTTCCGGCCGGCGGACTCGACGTGGCCGACGGTGGTGCGCGCGTCCTCCTCCTCCTCGGGCAGGTGCACGATCAGCACGTCGGCGCCCTCGCGGGCGAAGGCGATGGCCACGGCGCGCCCGATGCCGGAGTCGCCGCCGGTGATGACGGCCTTCTTGCCCTCCAGGCGCCCGCTGCCGCGGTACGACTCCTCGCCGTGGTCGGGCTCGTCGCGCAGGTCCCCGGTGCGGCCGGGGTGGGCGACCTGCTCGCCCTCCGAGTCCGGGCTGGCGTGCTGGGCGGTGGGGTCCTGCGGGGTGGTCTGATCCTCGGCCACGGTCTCTCCTCGGTGGGCGTCCTCGGGGCGGGGCCGTCCTCGGACCCGCACCCCGCTGCACACCCGCCCCCTACCCGCGGTGGCGGCCCGCATGCGCGCGGTCGCCGCCGTGCCGCCCCGGCCCCGCGGCCGGGCGGGCGCCTCAGCCGTCGAGCAGACCCGCGTCGTGCGCCACGATCGCCACCTGCACGCGGTTGTGCGCCTCCAGCTTCGTCAGCAGCCGGGACACGTGCGTCTTCACGGTCGCCTCGCTCATGAACAGCTCGCGGCCGATCTCCGCGTTGGACAGCCCGCGGCCCACCGCGCCCAGCACCTCGCGCTCGCGCTCGGTCAGCAGCCGCAGGCGCTCGGCGGCCTCGCGGCGGCGCGGGTTCACCGCGTCGGCGGCGAAGTGCCCCACCAGCCGGCGCGTCACCGTCGGCGAGAGCATCGCCTCGCCCGCGGCGACCACGCGCACCGCCGCCACCAGCTCGCGCGGCGGGGTGTCCTTGAGCAGGAAGCCCGTCGCACCCGCCTGCAGGGCCTGGAAGACGTACTCGTCGAGGTCGAACGTCGTCAGCATCACCACGCGCGGGGCCTGCGGGCGCCCGGTGATGGCCTTGGCGGCGCTGAGCCCGTCCATCACGGGCATGCGCACGTCCATGAGCACGATGTCGGGTCGGTGGGCGGTCACGCCCTCGAGGGCCTGCGCGCCGTTCTCCGCCTCGCCGACCACCTCGAGGTCCTCGGCGCTGGAGAGGATCATCCGCAGCCCGGCGCGCACCAGGGCGTCGTCGTCCACCAGCAGCACCCGCGTGGGGCGCGCCGCACCGGGCTCCTCCGGGGTGCTCACCGCGTGCTCCTCCGTCCGTCGTCGGGTTCCTCGCCGGCCGGCCGCGGCGCCCGCGGGTCCCCGCCGCGCGCCGCGCCCACCGGTGCGGGGGTGAGTCTGGCATCCGGCGGCGTCCACGCGGCGGAGCCGGTGCGCGGCGAGCGCCCCTCCGGCAGCGGCCAGGGCAGCTGCGCGCGCACGGCGAAGCCGCCGCCGGGCTCGGGGCCGCTGCGGATGGTGCCCTCGGCGAAGCCGACGCGCTCGGACAGGCCCACCAGCCCCGAGCCGGCGCCGGGCAGCCCGGAGGCCTCCCCGCCGGAGCGGGCGTTGACCACCGAGACGAGCAGCTCGCGGCCGACCTCCCCGGAGACCGTCACCACCGTGTGCGCCGAGGGGGCGTGCTTGTGCACGTTCGTCAGCGCCTCCTGCACCACCCGGTAGACGGTGCGGCCCAGTTCGGCGGGCACGTCGGCGTGCACCGGCACGTCGGTGCGGAACTCCGCCGAGACGCCCGCCTCCCGGCTGGACTCCACCAGCCGGCGCACGTCCACCAGCGTCGGCTGCGGGGCCAGCTCCGCGGCGGCGGTCGCGGCGCTGCCGACCGCCGCGCCCGCGCCGGGGGTGCGCAGCACGCCCAGCACCCGGCGCAGGTCCTCCAGCGCGGTGCGCGCCGTCTCGCGGATCGTGGCCGCGGTGGCCTCCACCTGCTCCGGGCCCACGTCGGGGCGCACCTCCAGCCCGCCGGCGTGCAGCGCCACCAGGGAGATGCGGTGCGCCAGCACGTCGTGCATCTCGCGGGCGATGCGGGTGCGCTCGGCCAGCCGGGCCTGCTCGGCGCGCAGCGCCTGCTCCTGCTCGGCGCGCTCGGCGCGCTCCCACAGCGAGGACACCAGCGCGCGGCGGGCGCCGACGTAGGCGCCGACGAAGACCACCAGGGCCGTGCCCAGGGCCGCGGTGATCACCGAGACGCCCCAGCCGCCCAGCGTCGTGCGCGCCGAGGCCGTGGCCGAGGCGGCGAAGCCCACCACCGCCAGCAGCACCAGCAGCCGGTCGCGGCGGCGCACCGCCAGCGTCAGCAGCGCGAAGAACATCGCCCCGTCGAAGGCGACGACCAGCGCCACCAGCACCGTCAGCACCGTCACCGCCACCGGGTGGCTGCGGCGCCACCACAGCGAGGCGCAGGTGGCCAGCGCCAGCAGCAGCACCACCACGTCGAGGGCGTCCACGCGCGAGAGGTCCGGCGCCACCAGCGGCGGGGGCCCCTCCCGGGAGGTGGCCGGCCCCTGCACCCGCCCGGCGAACCACAGGGCCGCCACCACCAGGGACAGCGCGATGGCCAGCAGGTCGCGCAGGCGCGGGGCCAGCGGCCAGCGCGCCACGCGGGGGTCGCGCACCGGCGCGGGGACCGGCGGGACCGGCGGGACCGGCGGGACCGGCGGGACCGGCGGGACCGGCGAGACCTGCGGTGCCGGCCAGCCCGGCTGGCCCGGCTGACCCGGTGGCAGGGCGGCGCTCACCCCCCCAGCGTAGGGACGCCGCCGCCGCCGGGCCGTCGTCCGATCGTCGGGCGCCCCGCCGCCGAGCGTCGCACCCGCCGGCCGGGACCCGCAGGACCGCGCCGGGCCGCGCCGGGCCTCAGGCGCCGCCGGACTTCAGCGCGGCCAGGCGCGCCTCGACGTCGAGGTCGGCGGACAGCTCGTCCAGCTCCGCGAAGCGCGACTCCACGGAGTCCGCCTGCAGCTCCGCCCGCCCGGCCACGCGCGCCTCCTCCCGGCGCACGCGCTGCTCGAAGCGCGAGAGCTCCGAGGTGGGGTCGAGCACGTCGATCGAGCCGACGGCCTCCTGCACGCGCGCCTGCGCCTCGGCGGCCTTCGCGCGCGCGACGAGCTGGTCGCGCTTGGTGCGCAGCTCGGCGAGCTTCTCCTTCATCGACACCAGGCCCGTCTTGAGCTTGTCGACGACCTCGGCCTGCGCGGCGATCTGCGGGCCGGCCGCGCTGACCTCCTGCTCGAAGGAGATCTGCCGCTTCAGCGCCAGCTTGGCCAGCTCGTCGAAGCGGTCCGCCTCCGCGGTGCGCCCCGCCGCGCGCAGCTCGTCCGCCCGGCGCGAGGCCGCCGCCGCCTTGGCACCCCACTCCTGCACCGCCGCCACGTCGTCGTCGCGGTCGGCCTCGGCCAGGCGCAGGTCGCCCACCGTCTGCGCGATCGCCGCCTCCGCGTCGGCGATGTTGGCCGTGTAGTCGCGCACCACCTGGTCCAGGACCACCTGCGGGTCCTCGGCCTGGTCGATGAGCGCGTTGACGTTCGCCCGCGCCAGCTGCGCGATGCGCCCCAGGATCGACTGCTTCTGCGCCACGTCCCCTCCTCCACCGGCCCCGCCGGCGCTCGTGCCCGTCGGCCGCTGCTGCGCGCTGCTCGACGCCTGCTGCGTGCGACCCTGCCAGTGCCCGCCGCCACGGGCAGCTCGTGCGCTGCCCGCGCACCCCTCAGAAGCGCCCGCCCGCGCCGCGCCGGCCCCCGCCGGACGAGCGGCGGCCGCCGCCCCCGCCGCCGGAGCCCCCGCCGAACCCGCCGCCGAAGCCGCCGCCGAAGCCGCCGCCGAAGCCGCCGGAGCGCCCGCGTCGGCCGCCCGCGGGCGGCCCGCCCCAGGACCCGCCCAACCCGCCGAAGCCGCCGCCGAAGGCGGCGCCCCACGAGGCGCCGTACCCGCCGCGGGGCCGGGCGCCGCCGCCGAGCACCCCGGCCAGCACGTCCTCGAGCCCGACGCCGCCGATGCCGCCGACGGTGCCCGGCACCCCCGGCCCGTACGGCCCGCTCCACGCGGAGGCGTCGGCGCGCGCCCGCCGCCCGGCGTCCTCGGCCAGCGCGTCGGCCGTGCGCGCGTGCTGCAGGGCCGCCGCCGGGTCCTGCGGGGCCAGCTCCAGCGCCGCCCGCAGGTGCCGCTGCGCCTCGGCCAGGCGGGTGCGGGCCGTGCCGCCCACCGCCCCGCGGCGCGTGGCGACGAAGTCCTCGGCGGCGTCGACCTCGGCGCGCGCGGCCAGCAGCGCCTGCTCCAGCGCGGCGCGCTCCTCCCGGCGCCGCCCGGCGGTGGCCTCGGCCGCGTCGCGGGCCGCGTCCAGGGCGCGCTCGGCCTCCACGACGCGGTGCAGCGCGCCGAGCGGGTCCGCGCCGGCCTGCGCCTGCGCGCCGTCCGCCACGGCGCGCGGGGGGGGGGGGGGGGGGGGGGGCGGGGGGCGGGGGGGGCGGGGGGGGGGGGGGGGGGGGGGGGGGGGGGGGGGGCCCCGGGCGCGGGGGGGGGGGGGGGGGGGGGGGGGGCGTCGTC
>NZ_JBJLRD010000009.1:0-107445 GCF_050871305.1 Kineococcus gypseus
CCCCCCCCCCCCCCCCCCCCCCCCCCCCCCCCCCCCCCCCCCCCCCCCCCCCCCCCCCCCCCCCCCCCCCCCCCCCCCCCCCCCCCCCCCCCCCCCCCCAGGTGCCTCGCGCGTCGCAGGTCATCGCCCGGGTCGTCGCCGGGTCGTTGCGAGCCGCGGTCGATGCGAGGTCGGGTTCGGCGCGGCAGTGGACCGCTGGACGCATCCAGGCCTCGCCGGTCCTAGGCACCACGTGCCCTGGTGCCAGACCCCGGGCCCGGCTGAGGTGGACGCCATGACCACCGCAGAGCACCACGCAGGACCCCGCACCGCAGGAGCACGCGCCGGGCAGGAGCGCACCGGCGAGCCGCGCACCGTCCTGGTCACCGGCTCCACCAGCGGCATCGGCGCGGCCACCGCCCGCGTCCTGGCCGCGCAGGGCTGGCGCGTCGTCGTCACCGGCCGCGACGAGGTCCGCGGGAAGTCCGTCGTGGCGGACCTCGACGCCGCGGCCGGCACCGGCGGTGGGGGGGCCGTCTTCGTCCCCTCCGACCTCGCCGCGAGCCCCGGGGAGCTGCGCGCCTTCGCCCGCGCCGCCACCGACGCCGCCGGCGGCAGGCTGGACGCGCTCGTGCACAACGCGGCCCTGTGCCCGGCCGTGGACACCGTCCACCTCGACGACGCGGACCTGGAGGCCACGCTGGCGGTCAACGTGCGCGCCCCGCACGTGCTGACCGCGGCCCTGGCCCCGGCGATGGCCGGGCGCGGGCACGGCGCGATCGTCGTCATCGGCTCCTGGATGGCCCACGTGGGGCACCCCTTCGTCGGGCTGTACTCGGCGACCAAGGCCGCCGAGATCCAGCTCGCGCGCAGCTGGGCCGCCGAGTTCGGCCCGCGCGGGGTGCGGGTGAACACCGTCTCACCCGGAGCCACCCGCACCCCGGTCAACGCCGCCGACGGCGACGTGATCGCCGCCATGACCGCCGGCACCCCCGCCGGGCGCCCCGGCGAGCCCGAGGAGGTCGCCGAGGCGGTGGCCTGGCTGCTCTCGGAGCGCTCGGCGTACGTGCACGGCGCGGAGATCGCCGTCGACGGCGGCATCGTGACCACCCGCTCCGCCTGAACGGGCGCAGCACCGGCGCAGCTCCACGGGCCCGCCGCACCGCCCGGGCGGCAGCCAGGACCCGCCGGTCCCAGGACCAGCGCCCCCGCGGCCTCACCCGGGCGGTGCGGCGGGCCCGAACGCCTCCTGCAGCGCCGCGCCCAGGGCCTGCGCCCCCAGCACGGCGCACCCGCGCCGCGCCGACCCCGCCGCCAGGTCCGCGACCACGGCCAGGTCGGACGGCTGCCCCGGCGAGCCCGGCTCGTCCACCTCGTCCGCCCCGTCCACCTCCTCGGGTCCACCGGCGCAGCGGGCGGCGTAGCGCGCCAGCAGCCCGCGCAGCTCCGCGGCACCGCGCCGCCGCACCGGCCGCTCCAGCACGGCGGCCGCCAGCGCCGAGGTCGCGGCCGCGCTCAGCGAGCAGCCCTCGTGCTCCCACGACAGCGCGGCCACCCGCTCGCCGTCCAGGCGCAGCCGCAGGCGCACCTCGTCCCCGCACAGCGGGCTGGTGCGCACCACCTCCACCTCGTGCGCGCCGGGCGCTCCGACCAGCCCGCGGCCCACGGGGTGCTGCGCGTGCTCCTGCAGCAGCAGGCGGCGCTCCTGCTCGCTCAGCCCGGCGCTCACCGCGAAACCCCCTCGGCGACCGCCGGGGCGGGGGCGTCCACCCCGTCCGGCCAGCGCGTGCCGGCGGGCAGCAGGCCGGGGGAGTCCACGTCCCCGCCGCGGCCGGGGGCGGGGTGCTGCTCGACGAGGACCACGTCCGCGCCCGCCAGCAGCCCGCGCGCGCCGGTGTCCCCGCGCGCGCCGCGCCGCGCGGCCGGCAGCGCGTCGCGCCCCAGCAGCACCGGGTGCCCGGGCCGGCCGGCCCAGGTGGCGCGCACCAGCGCCGAGCGCGGGTGCGGCCCGGCGGCGGCCAGCACGGAGGCCACCGCCCGCGCGTCGACGTCCGGCAGGTCCACCAGCGTGACCACCACCGCGTCGAGGTCCGGGTGCAGCGCGCCGGCGGCGTCCAGGCCGGCGCGCAGCCCGGCGCCCAGGCCGGTGGCGGCGTCCGCCACGGGCAGCGCGCGCACCCCCGCGGGCAGCCCGCGCGCCACCTGCTCACCCCCGGCGCCGGTGGTCACCAGCACCGGCGAGCACCCGCCCTCGCCCAGCACCCGCGCGGCGCGCGCGGCCCAGCTCTCCCCGGACGTCGTGCGCAGCAACGCCTTCGGCGCCCCCATCCGCCGCCCGGACCCCGCCGCCAGCACCAGCCCCACCGCCCTCACCTCACACCGCCGCGAACTCGCGCACCCCGGGCGGGCACTGCCCGGCCGGTGCGGTGCCCGACCCGTGCAGGGGCCCGGTCGTCGTCGACAGCGGGCGCCCGGAGCGGCCGTTGAGCACCGCCACCACCTCCGCCAGCACGCTCAGCGCCGTCTCGGCCGGGGAGCTGCCGCCCAGGTCCAGCCCCAGCGGGCTGCGCAGGAGCTGCGCGGCCAGCTCGCCCAGGCCCTCGGCCGCCAGCCGCGCCGCCCGCTCCTCGTGGGTGCGCCGCGAGCCCATCGCCCCCAGGTACCCCAGCTCCGGCAGGTGCAGCGCGGTGCGCAGCAGCGGCACGTCGAAGCGGGCGTCGTGCGTGAGCACCAGCAGCACGGGGGCGCGCCCGAGCCGGCCGGCGTCGCGCTCGCGGGCCAGGTAGCGGTGCGGCAGGTCCACCACGAGGTCCTGCACGCCGGGGAAGCGCTCAGGGGTGGTCAGCGCGGCGCGCGCGTCGCACACGGTGACCCGGAACCCCAGCTGCGCGCCCATCGCCGCGGCGGCCGCGGCGACGTCCACGGAGCCGAAGACGAGCAGCCGACGGCGCGGCGACAGCGGCGCCAGGCACACGCGCACCCGCGCGCCGCCCGCGGTGCCGTGGGTGCGCGAGAGCGCCGCGTCGCGGCCCAGCAGGTCCGCGGCGTCGGCGGCCACGGCCCCCTCCAGCGCCGGCGGGCCGAGCGGGGAGACGCCGCCGGAGGCGTCGACGAGGGAGCCGGAGGCGTCGACGAGGAAGCGGCGCCCGACCGCGGCCGGGTCCGGGTGCTCGACGACCACCCCGAGCACGACCGGTTCCTCCGCCGCCACCGCCTCCGCCGCCCGCCGCCACAGGGCCGCGTCGCGCGCCTCCACCCGCTCGACGAGCACGTCGAGCTCGCCGCCGCAGGTGGTGCCCACCGCGAGGGCGTCCTCGTCGGCCACGCCGTAGCGCTGCAGCGAGGCGGTGCCGGTGGCCAGGACCCGCTGGGCGACCTCGTGCACGGCCGACTCGATGCAGCCGCCCGACAGGCTGCCGGCGATGGTGCCGTCGGCGCCGACGAGCACCGCCGTGCCCACCGGTCTGGGCGCCGACCCGCGCGTGGCCACGACCGTGGCCAGCGCCCAGCCGCCCTCCGCGCTGCAGCGCGCCAGCGCCCCGAGGTGTTCGCGCACGCCGCCCCCCTCCCCGCGGGTCCGCGCCCGCCCCGGTACCCGACCGGCCTCCGAGGGGCATTCGACCACCGCCGACGCGCGCGTGGCGAGCAGTGTTGCGCCCGGTCGCACGCCCGGTTACGGCCGTGTTTCCGTTCCGGCCCCCGGGGGCGGTGCTTGTGCGGAACGCCAACGGCGGCCCCGGGGGGGTGCTGGACTCTGGTCGTGCGGTGCGTGCCGGGCGCGGCGCACGCGGACATGCTGGACGTCCGGCAGGACCGCCGGGGCGCAGCGCGCCCCGGCCGCGAGCAGGCACGAGGGGGGTGGGCGATGACCGCGACGACCGGGCCGGGCCCGTCGGCGCCGGACCCCGCGGGGGTCCCGGACCCGGGCACCGCGGCGTTCGACGCCCTGCCGCGCGAGCGGGCCGCGGAACTGCTCCTGACGTGCTGCTCGGCGCCGCGCTGGGCGCGGCGCGTGGCCACCCGCGGCCCGCACGGGGACCTCGGCGCGCTGCTGCGCGCCTGCGACGAGGAGCTGGCGCGCACCGGGGAGGACGACGTCGACGCGGCCCTGGCCGGGCACCCGCGCATCGGCGAGCGCTCCGCGAGCGCGGCCTCGAGCCGCGAGCAGGCCGCGGCGCTGGCCGCGGACGGCGACGTGCTCGCCGCGCTGGCCGAGGGCAACCGCGCCTACGAGGAGCGCTTCGGCCACGTGTACCTGGTGTGCGCGAGCGGGCGCAGCGCCGAGGACCTGCTGGCCACGCTGCGCGCCCGGCTGGGCAACGACCCGGCCACCGAGCGCGCGGTGCTGCGCGGGGAGCTGGCCGCCATCACGCGGCTGCGCGTGCGGCGGCTGGTCGCCGACCTCGCGGCGGGCGACCCCGTGGCGGGCGGTGGCGGGTGACGCGCGTGAGCACCCACGTCCTGGACACCACCACCGGCACCCCGGCCGCCGGCGTCGCCGTCGTGCTGCGCGCCCCCGGCGGCGCCGAGCTGGCCTCTGCCACCACCGACGCCGACGGCAGGGTCGGCGCCCTCGTCGACACCGCCCTGGCGCCGGGCGCGTACGCGCTCGCGTTCGCCACCGGCGACTGGTTCGCCCGACGCGGCGCGGCGGCGTTCCACCCGGAGGTGGTCGTGACGTTCACCGTCGCCGGCGAGGACCACCTGCACGTCCCGCTGCTGCTGGCGCCGTACGCCTACTCCACCTACCGCGGGAGCTGAGATGCCGATCGTCCTGGACGCCCACCAGTACGGCAAGGCCGAGAACCGCGTGGTGCGCATCCGGCGGGACAGCCCCCGCCACGAGATCCGCGACGTCACCGTCTCCACCTCGCTGCGCGGGGACTTCGCCGACGCGTACCTGCGCGGGGACCAGTCGCGCGTGCTGCCCACCGACAGCCAGAAGAACACCTGCTACGCCTACGCCAAGGAGCAGGGGCTGGGCACGGTGGAGGAGTACGCCCTGGCCCTGGCGCGGCACTTCGTCGACGACGTGGCACCGGTCACCGGCGCGCGCGTGGAGGTCGAGGAGCACGCCTGGCGGCGCGTGGAGGTCGACGGGGAACCCCACGACCACACGTGGGAGCGCGCCGGCCACGACGTGCGCACCGCGGCCGTCACCGTGGAGGGCGAGGGCGGGCAGCAGCGCGCGTGGGTCGTCGGCGGCCTGAAGGACCTCGTGGTGCTGAAGTCCACCGGCTCGGAGTTCTCCGGCTTCCTCGTCGACGAGTACACGACGCTGGCCGAGACGCACGACCGGGTGATGGCCACGTCCCTGCTGGCGCGCTGGCGCTTCACGGGCACCGACGTCGCCTGGGACGAGGTGCACGCCGGCATCCGGCGGGTCCTGCTGGAGCAGTTCGCCACCGTGCACTCCCTGGCGCTGCAGCAGACGCTGTGGCACATGGGTGAGGCCGTCCTGCAGCGGTTCCCGGACGTGGTGGAGGTGCGGCTGAGCGCGCCGAACAAGCACCACTTCCCCGTCGACCTCACGCCGTTCGGGCTGCAGAACCCCGGCGAGGTGTTCCGCGCCGAGGACCGCCCCTACGGCCTCATCGAGGCGAGCGTCGCGCGCGAGGAGGTCCCGCCCGCGCCGTCGGCGTGGCGGGCCGGGGCGGGGCGGGCGTGAGGGGCCGGGCGGTGGTCGTGGCGGGGGACGCGGTGGACGGCGCGGTGGCCCGCGCGGTGGAGGACGCCGAGCACCTGGCGCGCGCGGTGGAGATCGCCGCGCGCAACGTCGCCGAGGGCGGCGGCCCGTTCGGCGCGCTCGTGCGCCTGGGCGGTCGCGACGTCGGCGCCGGCGGCAACCGCGTCACCCGCGACAACGACCCGACCGCGCACGCCGAGGTCGTCGCGATCCGCGCCGCCTGCGCCGCGCTGGGCACCTTCTCGCTGGCAGGGGCGACGCTCTACAGCAGCTGCGAGCCGTGCCCGATGTGCCTGACGGCCTCGCTGTGGGCGCGCGTGGACCGGGTGGTCTACGCCGCCGACCGCCACGACGCCGCCCGCGGGGGTTTCGACGACCTCGCGTTCTACGAGATGCTCGCGCGCGACCGCTCCACGTGGGCGGTGCCGGTGGAGCACGTGGTCACCGCCGGGGCGGTGCGCCCGTTCGAGGCGTGGCTGGGCGCGCGCTCGCGTGTGGAGTACTGACGTGCCCGGCGTCGAGCACGTCCAGGGCGATGCGCAGGTCGACCAGGTCGTCCAGGTCGCGCACGTCGCGGCCGAGCAGGCCCTCCACGCGCGCGATGCGGTAGCGCACGGTGTTCTGGTGCACGTGCAGGCGCTGGGCCGCGCGCGCCCACGCCCCCGAGCAGGCCACGAACTCGCGCAGCGTCGCCAGCAGCTCCGCGTGGGCGGGGGAGGCGTCCAGCAGCGGGCCGAGCACGTCGGCGGCGAACGCGCGGCGCAGGTGCTCGGGCACCGCGCGCAGCAGCCGCACCGCCGAGGCGAGCTCGTCGGCCAGCACCACCGAGACCGCCTCGCCGGACTCGCGCGCCAGCCGGAGCGCGTGCACGGCCGAGCGCAGCGCGTCGCCGAGGTCCTCGGCCCCGGCGGCCGCGCCCACCCCGGCCACCAGCCGCGCGCCGGGCAGCGCCGCGCCGGCGCGCGCCAGCGCCCGGTGCAGCAGCGCGGAGACCTCGCGGGCCTCGGCGGCGGGCACCAGGGCCACCGCCCCGCCGTCGGCGGCGGCACCGACCACCGGCGGGCCCAGCTGCGCGACCGCGTCCGCCAGCAGCTCGCGGGCCAGGTCCCGCGGAGCGCCCGGCGCGTCGGCGGTGGCCACCACCAGGCCGGCGCGCGGGTCCAGCCCGGCGCGCTGCAGGCAGCCGGCCAGCGCGGTGCGCCCCGAGCCGTCCTCCGCGGCGCGCACCGCCTCGTCGGCCAGCACCCGCGCCGCGCGCGCCTCGCCGTGCTCGCGCGAGCGCTGCAGGGCCGCGGCACCGGCCAGCTCGCGCACCGCCTCGGCGGTGGCCGGCTCCCAGCCGCCGAGGTCGCCGTCCACGACGAGGAACCACGACTGCGCGCGGTGGGCGCCGCGCGGGCCCACGCCCAGCACGCTCCACGTGCCCGACGGCAGGCGCACCACCGCCGGCAGCGCGGCGGCCGCCCCGGCAGCGCGCACCACGTCGTCGACGGTCTCGGCGGGCAGCGGCGGCACGCCCGCGACCACGGCGCGGCCGGTGGCGGTGAGCACCCGCACGCGCAGCCGCAGCCGGCGCGAGGTGGCCAGCGCCAGGTCCTCCAGGCTGCGGCCCTCGGCGAGCTCCTCCAGCAGCCGGCGCTGGCGCGCGAGGTCGGCGGTCAGCCGGCGCACCCGCTCGGACTGCGCGCCGCCGTCCACGTGCGCCTGCACCCGGTGGAAGGGCACGTCGGCCGGCACGGCCAGCAGCGCCAGGCCGTGGCGGGCCGCGGCCTCGGCCACGTCCTGCGGCACCGCGCCGAGCAGGCCCTCACCGGCGGCGACGGCGCTGGCCCCGGCCGCCGCGGCGTCGGCGACGAACACCTCGCTGTCGGCCGGCGCGCCGTGCCAGACCAGGCCCGTCAGCAGCACCTGGCCCGCCTCGACGTAGCGGCCCGGGCGCAGCAGGTCGCTGGTGCAGGCGCCGGAGACCGGCCGCGCCAGCTCCGCCTCCCCGCCCCACAGCAGGCGCAGGCGCAGTTCGGCCGCCTCCAGCAGGTCCCGCACCAGCACCGCCCCGACCTCCTCGCACCCGTCGCCGACCCCGCCACCGGGAGGTTCCCCCCGTGGACCTGAACACCGTCACCGAGGTCCGCTCCGCGCGCACCCGCGCCGACCTGGCCGACCTGGCCGACCTGGCCGACCCCGGCACCGCGATCCTCGCAGGCGGCACGTGGCTGTTCTCCACCCCGCAGCCGCACCTGCGCACCCTGGTGGACCTGACCACGCTGGACTGGCCGGCGCTGACCGTCTCCCCGCGCGGGCTGGAGGTCGCCGCCACCTGCACGATCGGGCAGCTCGCGGCGCTGCCGGCGCAGCCGGGCTGGGCGGCGCACCCGCTGCTGGCGCGGTGCGCGGCGGCGCTGGTGGCCTCCGCCGCGGTGTGCCGCACCGCCACGGTCGGCGGCAACGTCTGCCTGGCCCTGCCCGCGGGGGCGATGACCTCCCTGGCCAGCGCCCTGGAGGGCACCGCCGAGGTGTGGACGGCCGGCGGGTCCCGGCACCTGCCGGTGGCCGAGCTGGTGACCGGCCCGGGACGCACCTGCCTGGCGCCGGGGGAGGTGCTGCGCGCGCTGCACCTGCCCGAGCGCGCCCTGCGCTCGCGCACCGCGCTGCGGCGCACCTCGCTCAGCCCCGTGGGCCGCTCGGCCTCGGTGGTGATCGGCCGGCTGGACCCCGCCGGCGCCCTGGCCGTGCACGTCACCGCCGCCACCCCCCGGCCGGTGCGCCTGGACTTCCCCGGCGTGCCCGCCGCGGACGAGCTGCGCGCGGCGGTGGAGGGGGTCGGGGAGTGGTTCGACGACGTGCACGGCGCCCCCGACTGGCGGCGCGCGGTCACCGCGGTGCTGGCCGAGGAGGTGCGCGCGGAACTGGCCCGGCCACCGGCGGGCGGGGCGGGTGGCGCGGGCGGGGCGCTCGTGCCGCGCCAGGGCGGCGCGGTCGACGACGGGGGCGCCGGGGCCCCCGGGGGCGACGGGGGTGCGCGGTGAGGTTCACGGTCGACGGCGCCGAGGTGCGCGCCGAGCCGCGCCCGGGTCAGTGCCTGCGCACGCTGCTGCGCGAGGGCGGGCACCACGCGGTGAAGAAGGGCTGCGACAGCGGCGACTGCGGGGCGTGCACCGTCCTCGTCGACGGCGGCCCGGTGCGCTCGTGCCTGTACCCGGCGGTGCGCGCGCACGGCCGGGAGGTGACCACCGCCGCCGGGCTGGGCACCCCGGAGGACCTGCACCCGGTGCAGCGCGCGTTCGTCGAGCAGGCGGGTTTCCAGTGCGGCTTCTGCACCCCCGGTGCGGTGGTCTCCGTCGCCGCCCTCGAGGAGGAGCAGCGCGCGGACCTGGACCAGGCGCTGAAGGGGAACCTGTGCCGCTGCACCGGGTACCGCTCCGTGCGCGCCGCCGTGGCCGCCTCCGCGCCCGGGGCGGCGCCCGGGTGCGGGACGGCGACCGGGTGCGCGGACGGGTGCGCCCCCGCGCTGCCGGGGGCCTCCGCCCCGGCCCCGGCCGCGCGCCGCGTCGTCACCGGCCGCGAGCCGTTCACCCTGGACCTGCACGTGCCCGGCCTGCTGCACGCCGCCGTCCTGGGCAGCCCGCACGCGCACGCGCGGGTGCGCTCGATCGACACCGCCGCGGCGCTGGCGCTGCCGGGCGTGCACGCGGTGCTCACCCACCACGACGACCCCGGCGTGCTGTTCTCCACCGCCCGTCACCACGACCGCCTCGACGACCCGGACGACACCCGCGTCCTCGACGACGTCGTGCGCTTCCACGGCCAGCGGGTGGCCGTGGCCGTGGCCGAGACGCTCGCGCTCGCGGAGGAGGCGTGCCGCCTGGTCGCCGTGGAGTACGAGGTGCTGCCCGCGGTGCTGGACCCGGAGACCGCCACCGAGCCGGGCACCGCGGCCGTGCACGGCGACAAGGGCCCCGCCTCGCGCATCGCCGACCCCGCGCGCAACCTCGTCGCCGAGCTGCACGGCGGGGTGGGCGACGTGGAGGCCGCGCTGGCCGCCGCGCACGCCGTGGCCGGCGGCACCTACCGCACCGCGCGCGTCTCGCACGTGGCGATGGAGACGCACGCCACCACCGGCTGGCTCGACGACGACGGGCGCCTGGTGCTGCGCACCAGCACCCAGGTGCCGTTCCTCGTGCGCGACGAGGTCGCCCGCGTGTTCTCGCTGCCGAGCGAGCGGGTGCGGGTGCTCACCGCCCGCGTCGGCGGGGGTTTCGGCGGCAAGCAGGAGATGCTCACCGAGGACGTCGTCGCGCTGGCCGTCCTGCGCACCGGGCGCCCGGTGCAGCTGGAGCTCACCCGCACCGACGAGCTGACCCGCGTGCCCAGCAGGCACCCGTTCCGGGTGTCGGTGCGGGTGGGCGCCGACGCGGACGGGACCCTTACCGCGCTGGCCCTGGACGTGCTCGTCGACGCCGGCGCCCACGGCAACCACAGCCCCGGGGTGATGTTCCACGGTTGCCACGAGTCGGTGGCGCTGTACCGCTGCCCGAACAAGCGGGTGGACGCGCGCGCGGTCTACACCACCACCCTGCCCGGCGGGGCGTTCCGCGGCTACGGGCTGGGGCAGGTGCAGTTCGCGATCGAGTCCGCCCTGGACGACCTGGCCCGCGAGCTGCACCTGGACCCCTTCGAGCTGCGCCGGCGCAACGTCGTCGTGCCCGGCGACCCGTTCGTCGTCACCTCCGACCCCCACCGCGGCGGCGCCGACGACGGCCTGCGCTTCGGCAGCTACGGCCTGGACCAGTGCCTGGACCTGGCGCAGGCGGCGCTCGCGCGCGGCGGCGAGCCGGCGCCGGTCGGGCCGACGTGGCGCACCGGCGAGGGGATGGCCGCCACCATGATCGCCACCGTGCCGCCGCGCGGGCACGTGGCGGAGACGTCGGCGTCGCTGGCGGCGGACGGCACCTGGGAGCTGCGGGTGGGTACCACCGAGTTCGGCAACGGCACCACCACCGTGCACACCCAGCTGGCCGCCGGGGCGCTGGCCACCGAGCCCGGGCGCCTGCGGCTGCTGCAGTCCGACACCGACGCCACCACCCGCGACACCGGAGCGTTCGGCTCCGCCGGCGTCGTCGTGGCCGGCACGGCGCTGCTGCGCGCGTGCCGGGCGCTGCGCGAGCGGGTCGAGGCGCGCGCCGCGCTGGTCGCCGGGGTCGAGGCGGGCGCGGCCGTCCTCGAGCGCGACGGGGTGCGCTGCGGGGAGCGCCTGGTGCCGCTGGCGGCCGTGCACGCCGCCGAGGTGCGCGCCACCGGCGCGCCCCCGCGCGCCGAGGGCCGCGAGGACCCCGCCCGGCGCTCGGTGGCCTTCAACGTGCACGCCGTGCGGGTGGCGGTGGACACCGCCACCGGGGAGGTGCGCCTGCTGCGCTCGGTGCAGGCCGCCGACGCGGGAGTCGTCCTGAACCCCGCGCAGTGCCGCGGGCAGGTCGAGGGCGGTGTCGCGCAGGCCATCGGCACGGCCCTGCACGAGGAGCTGCGCCTGGACGCCGAGGGCCGGGTGACCACCACCGAGCTGCGCTCGTACCACGTGCCGCGCTCGGCGGACGTGCCCGACACCGAGGTGCTGTTCGCCGACACCCGCGACGAGTTCGGCCCGCTGGGGGCGAAGTCCATGAGCGAGTCGCCGTACAACCCCGTCGCGCCCGCCCTCGCCAACGCCGTGCGCGACGCGGTGGGGGTGCGCCTGCACGAGCTGCCCATGACGCGCGACCGGGTGTGGCGCGCGGTGCGGCGCGCCCGCGCCGGCGGGCCGCCGGGCCCCGGTGAGCCGGGGGTTCAGCGCCCCTCCAGCTCCTCCAGCGCCGTGTAGAGGGCGGTGATGCCCGCCACGCGCCGGCGCCCCTCGCGCGGGCGCGCGGCCAGCACGCCACCGGCCAGCAGGCTCACCGTGCTCATCACCGCCGCGTAGCTGTCGAACGCGCCGACGCCGTCGGTGGGCACCTGCAGCACGTGCGTGAACCCCGCGCCGTGGCGGCGCCCCGCGGCGTCCGTCAGCAGGACCGAGGCGGCCGCCCCCTCCGCCACCGCCCGCGCCAGCGCCGCGAAACCGCGCGGGCGGCGGCGAAAACCGACGAGCACCACCGCGTCCGCGTCGCCGAGGCCGGCCAGCTCCTCGCCCAGGGACTGCCCCGGTTGCGGGGCCAGGTGCACGTCCGGGCGGCACTGCAGCAGCTGCTGGCGCAGGTGCAGCGCGACCGGGTGGCTGTTGCGGAAACCCACCACGAGCACGCGGCGCGCCCCGGCGAGCAGCCCCGCCACCGCGTCGGGGTCCTGCTCGGCCAGCGAGGTGCAGGCCAGCGCGAGGTTGCGCCGCTCCTGCTCCAGGTGGGCGGCGAAACCCTGCGGGCCGTGCGGGCCGGCCGACCCGCCCAGCGGCACCCCGGTCCCGCGCAGCGCCCGCGCGTCCTCGCGCGCCTCGGCGGAACCGGCGTAACCCAGGCGCCGGAAGAACCGGCTGACGGTGGCCTTGGAGGTGCCGCTGAGCTCGGCCAGCTCCGCGGCGCTGTGCACGGCGACGTCGGCGAGGCGGTCCATCAGCGCGTCGGCGACGCGCTGCTCCTGCGGCCCCAGCTGCGCGTAGGCGCGGTCGATGCGGCGCTCGATCGGCTGGTCGCTCCCCTCCCGCGGCGCGGGGTTCACCGCACCGGTGCCGGGTGCGTCGCGCGGTCCGCGGCGACGGCGAGCACCGCCGCGGTCAGCGCGTCGAGGGCGGCGGCGACGTCGTCGGCGCGCACGGACTCCTCCGGCGCGTGGCTGATCCCGCCGGCGCAGCGCACGAACAGCATCGCCACGTCCGTCAGCGTCGCCAGCGCCATGGCGTCGTGACCGGCCTTGCTGAACAGCTCCGGCGGGTCGGTGTCGCCGGTGGCGGCGATGCCGCGGCGCACCGCGTCGCGCAGCGCGGGCGCGCACGCGACACCGTCGGCGCTGTGGTGCTCGTGCGCGGCGAAACCGCAGCCGCGCGCCGCGCACAGCCGCTCGGCCCCCGCGCGCAGCTCCTCCCAGACCGCGTCGCGGTGCGCGTCGTGCTCGGCGCGCAGGTCCACGCTCAGCTCCACGCGCCCCGGCACGACGTTCACCGCGCCGGGGGAGACCTCCAGGCGGCCGACGGTGGCGATGACGCCGCGGGCGCGGGCGGTGCGCTCGACGAGCAGCACCACCTCGGCGGCCGCGCACAGCGCGTCGCGGCGCCGGTCGTACGGGGTGCCGCCGGCGTGGCGGGCCTCGCCGGTGACCGTGCACGAGAACCGCCGCGCGCCCGCGATGGACGTCACCACGCCCAGCGCCCGGTCGGCGTCCTCCAGCAGCGGGCCCTGCTCGATGTGCGCCTCGAGGTAGCCGACGAGCTCGCCGGGGGAGCGGGCCGCGTCGCCCACCGCGCCGGGGTCGAGCCCGAAAGCGCTCGCCGCCTCGCGCAGCGTCGTGCCGTCGGCGTCGGTCAGCGACCACCACGCCGGGTCCCACGTGCCGGCCAGGGCGCGGCTGCCCAGCAGGGCGGTGCCGAAGCGGGTGCCCTCCTCGTCGGTGAAGGCGACGACCTCCAGCGCGAACGGCAGCGCCGCGCCCGTCTCCCGCAGCCGCTGCACCGCGGCGACCGCCAGCAGCACGCCCAGCACGCCGTCGTAGCGCCCGGCGTCGGGGACGGTGTCCAGGTGCGAGCCCAGCAGCAGCGCCGGTGCGCCGGGCACCGGCCCCTCCAGCCGCCCGCACAGGTTCCCCGCCGCGTCCTGCCACGTGCGCAGGCCCGCCTCGGCCATCCACCCGGCCACCAGGCGGTTCACGGCCGCGTGCTCGGGCGTCAGGTGCACCCGCTCGATCCCGTCCGGGCGGCTGGACAGCGCCGCCACCTCGTCGCAGCGCGCCAGCACCCGCGCCGCGTCCGCGCCGACGTCCCCGGCGCCGCTCACGCCGGCACCCCCACCGGCTGCCCCGCGGGTTGCCCCGCCGCGGTGCGCGCGTCGGCGTAGACCTCCTGCGCGGCACCGGTGCCGCCACCGGCGGTGACGGCCACCCCGCCCGAGCGCAGCACGGCCTCCAGCGCGGCCAGGGTGGTCAGGACCGCGTCCTTGCGCGCGTTGTAGCCCATCGTGCCGATGCGCCAGACCTTCCCGGCCAGCGGGCCGAACGAGGTGCCGATCTCGATGCCGTAGTCGGCCAGCAGCGCCGCGCGCACGCCCTCGCCGTCGCCGGCGCCGTCGGGGACCTCCACCGCGACGACGTTGTGCATCTTGTGCTCGACGTCGCCGAAGACCCGCAGGCCCAGCCCGCGCACCCCGGCGAGCACGGCCCGCCCGTGCAGGCGGTGGCGGGCCACGGCCGCCTCCAGCCCCTCGGCCACCAGCAGCCGGGCGCACTCGCGCGCGCCGTAGAGCATCGAGGTGGCCTCGGTGTGGTGGTTCAGCCGCCGCGGGCCCCAGTAGTCCAGCACCATCGCCAGGTCGAAGTAGTTCGAGCGGATCCGCCGCCCGCCGCCCGCGCCGTCGGGGTCGTCGGGGTCGGCGTACGGGTCCGGGCGCAGGCCCGCCTCGACGTGGCGGCGCCGGTCGAGCACCTGCACCGCGCGCGGGGACAGGCTCGTCGGTGCGCTGCCGGAGGGGCCGCCCAGGCACTTCTGCAACCCGGCGGTGGCCGCGTCCACGCCCCAGGCGTCCATGGCGAACTCGTTGCCGCCCAGGCTGGCGGTGACGTCGCTGTAGAGCAGCGCGCCGTG
Organism: Kineococcus gypseus; assembly: GCF_050871305.1. Lineage (NCBI taxonomy): Bacteria > Bacillati > Actinomycetota > Actinomycetes > Kineosporiales > Kineosporiaceae > Kineococcus > Kineococcus gypseus. Next base: position 14,421 of record NZ_JBJLRD010000009.1, read on the forward strand.
GCGGTGGGCGATCTCGCCCAGCTCGGCCAGCGGCTGGTTCATCGTGGTGGAGGTGTCGCCCTGCACCACGGCGAGCAGCTCGGGGCGCACCTCGCGCACCGCCCGCTCGACCGCGTCGGGGGTGAACACCGAACCCCACTCCACCTCGCGCACGTGCACCTCCGCGCCGCAGCGCTCGGCGATCTCGCGCAGCAGGTGCCCGAAGCGGCCGAACACCGGCACCAGGACGCGGTCGCCGGGTTCGAGCAGGGAGACCATCACCGCCTCGATGCCGGCGCGGGAGGTGCCGTCGACCAGGACGGTGGCCTCGTTGCGGGTGCGCAGCACCCGCCGGTACAGCTCCATCGTCTCGTCCATGTACGCCGTCATCGCCGGGTCGTACTGCCCCACGAGCTGCGCGGACATCGCGCGCAGCACCCGCGGGTCGGCGTTGACCGGGCCGGGCCCCATGAGCAGGCGCGGCGGCGGCGCGACCTGCTCGGTCCGCAGCGGCGGCGGCGCGTCGACGAGCTGGTCCACGTGTTCCACGGAACGAGTTTATGCAACGATCGTTCCACCGCGGAACCCCCTGCGGAGCACCGGACGCCAGGAGCCGCCGTGACGCTCGAGCCCCCGCGCCACCCGCCCGCCGCCCCCGCGGGCCCCGACGCCCCGGACGGCCCCGCCGCCCCGTCGGCGACCTGGCGGGTGCCGCCCGCCGGCGAGCCCCTCGTGCGCGGGCGCGCCGGCGGCCCGCTCACCGGGGTGCGCGTGGCCGTCAAGGACGTCCTGGCCGTCGCCGGCCACCGCACCGGCGCCGGGGTGCCCACCTGGTGCGAGCGCGCCGCCGTGCAGCCCCGCCACGCCGCCGCGCTGCAGTTCCTGCTCGACGCCGGCGCCGACGTGGTGGGCATCGCGCAGACCGACGAGCTGGCGTTCTCGCTCATGGGCGCCAACGCCCACCACGGCACCCCGCCGAACCCGGCCGCCCCCGGCCACCTGCCCGGCGGTTCCACCAGCGGCCCGGCCTCCGCGGTCGCCGCCGGCCGGGCCGACGTCGGCCTGGGCACGGACACGGCCGGCTCCCTGCGCGTGCCCGCCTCGTGGTGCGGCCTGCACGCGCTGCGCCCCACGCACGGGGCGGTGCCCACCGCCGGGGTGCTGCCCCTGGCGCCCTCCTTCGACACCGTCGGGGTGCTCGCGCGCGACGCCGCGCACCTGCGCGCCGCCGCCGGCGCGCTGCTGCCCGCCGGGGCGGCACCGCGCCCGGCCGCGCTGCTGCACCTGCCCGCCCTGACCGCGCTCGCCGGGCCGGCCACCGCCCGCGCCGTCGAGGCCGCCGCCCGCGACCTCGCCCGGCGCACCGGCCTGCCCCTGCGCGAGCTCGACGAGCCCGTCGCGCCCGCGGACGCCGCCGCGTGGACCGCGGCGTTCCGCACCGTGCAGGCGGCCGAGGCGTGGCGCGCGCACGGGGGTTTCGTCGAGGCCCACCCCGGTGCGCTCTCCGCGCCCGTGGCGGCCCGCTTCCGCGCCGGGCGCGACGTCGGCGCGCACGAGGAGGCCGCCGCGCGCGCCGTGCTGGCCGCGCGGCGGGAGTGGCTGGCCGGCCTGCTCGCCGGGGACGGCGACGAGGCGGGGCTGCTGTGCCTGCCCGCCACCGCCGGCCCCGCCCCGCGCGCCGACGCCGCGGCCGGCGAGCTGGAGGCGGCGCGCGCCGCGACCCTGACGCTGACGTCGCTGGGGTCCCTGGCGGGCGTGCCGGTGCTCGCCCTGCCCGCGCCCCGCGTCGGTGCCCTGCCCGTCGGGCTGGCCGTGGCCGCGCCCGCGGGCGCCGACCGCGCCCTGCTGGAGCTGCTCCCCGCGGACCCGCGCTGACCGACCGGTCGCCCGACGTGACGGCGAGGAAACACAGGAGAAACACAGGGAGAGGATGGTGCGCGGGGCACGGCCGAGCCCGTGCCACCCGTGTCCCCGAGGGCAGGAGCTCACCCCGATGAACAGGTCGCGCCTGACGGCGCTGATCGCCGCGCCCCTGGCGACCGCCGCGCTGGTCGTCCCCGCCGGCACCGCCAGCGCCTTCACCTACGTCACCGACGCCGACGGCACGTCCTGGGGCATCCAGGACTCCGCGCCCCCGGGGACGGACACGGGCAGCGTCCGGGCCACCCAGACCGGCACCGGCGTCGAAGCGCCGTACTCCACGATGCTCAACGGCTACGGCGGCATCCGGGTCAGCGTCGACTCCGGGCGCCGGCACCGCTTCGACGGCGAACTGCTGCGCGGTTTCGGCCTCGTCGAGCGCGGGACCGGCCGGTTCGAGAGCACTCGGTCGGTGGACCTCGGCGGGGTGCGCGTCTCGCGCACCGTCGACGTCCTGCGCGAGCGGGGTTCCGGCCGCTGGCTGGACACCTTCACCAACACCACCCGCGGTGCGCTGACCGTGCAGGTCGCCTTCGGCGGGCAGACCGGGTACGGCGCCACCGGTACCACCGCGAGCCGGGTCGTGACCACCTCCAGCGGGGACGCCGCGGTGGCCGCGGACGACGTGTGGACCGCCTCCGCCAGCGGCACCGAGGCCGGTGCCACCACCGGCGGGCCCACCGCCACCGTCACCGGCTCCTTCACGCGCACCGGGAACTGGCTGCGCGACACGTTCTCGCAGCCGATGGGCACCGAGGGGCACGCGGCGAACTTCCCCGCCTACGTGCACACCCTGACCCTCGCCCCCGGCGCCAGCGCCTCGCTGCTGCACTTCCTCGTCGTCGGTGAGCCCGTCACCCCCGACACGCTCGGCGCCGAGCTCGACGAGGTGGGCGCCGCGGCGGCGGAGCTGGCCGCCGAGCCGGTGCTCGAGGGGCTCTCGCGCGCGCAGGTCTGCTCGATCACCAACTTCGAGGACCTCTCCCCGGCGGCCGCCGGAGCGCGCCCGGGGCACTGCCGCGGGCGCGGCGCCGCACGGGTGCCGCAGCCGCCGGCCCCGCGCGAGCCCGCCGCGGTGACCACGTCCCCCTACGACGTGGTCGACAAGACGATCGCCGAGCTGCGCGCGGACCTGCGGGCCGGGCGCACCACCTCCGTGCAGATCACCCGGGCGTACCTGGACCGCATCGCCGCCTACGACGAGGGCCAGTTCGCGTTCAACGCCTACACCACCGTCGCCGCCGACGCCCTGGAGCAGGCGGCGGCCGCGGACTCCCGCCGCGCGGCCGGCGAGGACGGTGCGCTGCTGGGCATCCCCGTCGCGGTGAAGGACCTGTACGACACGAAGGACATGCCCACCACCAACGGCTCCCTGACGTTCGAGGGGTTCCGTCCCGCCGAGGACGCGTACCAGGTCGCGAAGCTGCGCGAGGCCGGGGCCGTCGTCATCGGCAAGGCCAGCATGGAGGAGTACGCCACGTCCGGGTCGTACTCCGACAGCGCCTACGGCACCGTGTGGAACGCCTTCGAGCCCTCCCGCTCGGCGCTGGCCTCCTCCGGCGGGTCCGCCGTGGCCACCGCCACCAGCATGGCGGCGGCGGCCCTGGGCTCGCAGACCGGGGACTCGCTGTACGCCCCGGCCACCGCGGCCAGCCTCGTGACCCTGCGCGGCACCGACGGCATGCAGTCCGACCGTGGCGTGATGCCGCTGGTGTGGCTGCAGGACTACGCCGGCGGCATGGCGCGCTCCGTCCCCGACCTCGCCGACCTGCTCAACGTCACCTCCGGAACCGACCCGCAGAACCCCGAGACCGCCGAGGCCGACGCCCACCGCCCGCAGGACTGGCGCAGCGTGCTGGACGCCGGGGCGCTGCGCGGCAAGCGCATCGGCCTGCTGCCCGCAGCCTGGGAGGACCCGTACGGCACCACGACCACGATCGAGGCGACCCGGGGCGCGCTGGAGCACCTCCGCACCGCGGGCGCGGAGGTCGTCGAGCTCGCCGAGGGCCCCGTGGCCCCGCAGCGGCCGGCGGTGGACGCCAACTGGGAGGGCTGGGCGCGCTACCTGGAGTCCCACCCGGAGCTGGGGTTCGACTCCCCGGCCGACGTGGTCTGCTCGCAGGACAAGCTGCCCTACACCCGCTACGCGCCGGAGTTCTGCGAGGGCAAGCAGCGCATGACCGAGGCGGAGGTCGCCGCCTGGCGCGGCTACCGGGCGCAGTACAAGGCGAACATCGCGGCCTGGATGGACGAGCAGGGCGTCGACGCCGTGGTGTACCCGGGGTTGCTCTCGGAGATCAGCCTGAACGACGGCGGCGGGAACCGTTCGAGCTTCGGCCGCCGCGACACCCCCTCGGGCGGCTCCGGCGTGCCGACCGTCGCCGTCCCGGCGGGGGTGGACGCCAACGGCGCCCCGGTCAGCCTGCAGCTGATGGGACGCGCGTGGGCCGACGCCGACCTGATCGGCATGGCCTACGCCTTCGAGCAGGTCGCCGACGGCCACGTCGCCCCCACCACCGCCCCGGCGCTGCGCCGGGCCTGCCCACCCGGGCGCGGGCACGGCGGGCACGGCCACCACGACCGGCGCGACCACCGGTGGTGCGCCCGCCCGGTGCGCTGACGCCCGCTCGCGCGCCCCGCCGTCCGCGCGGACGCCGCTCCTGCGGCGCCCGCGCGGACGGCGCGCCCGGTCGCGGTGCTCCGCGCCTCAGACCCCGCCCCCCACCTCCAGCGCGGTGCGCACGCCCCACAGGTAGTCGTGCGGGCGCTCCCACGCCGCGAAGTGCCCGCCGCGCTCGTGCTCGCGCCAGGCGACCACGTCGAAGAACCGCTCGGCGAAGCGCCGCGGTGCGTTGACGAGGTCGCGGGGGAAGAGCGTGACGACCGTGGGGACCTCCACGCGCGGCCAGCCCCTCGCGCCACCGGCGGCGTAGGGCGTGAACGAGGTGCCGATGCAGCCGGTGAACCAGTACGCGCTCACCCACGTCAGCGCCTCGTCGAGGCTGAAGACGTCGGTCAGCGAGCCGTCGCCGTCGCTCCAGCGCAGCAGCTTCTCCACGACCCACGCCGCCAGCCCGGCGGGGGAGTCGCCCAGGCCCACCGCGAGGGTGTTCGGGCGCGTGGACTGCTCGTGCATGTACGCGCCCTCGGCCGCCTGCCAGCGGGCGCCGCGGGCCGCGTACGCGCGCTCCTCGGCGTCGAGGTCCTGCGGCGGGTCGTGCAGGAAGTGGTGCTGCGAGACGTCGGTCAGGTGCAGCGCGGAGACGAGCCCGGAGTGGCGCGCGGCCAGCGCCTCGGCGACGTCGCAGCCCACGTCGCCGGCGGAGACCACGCACCGCTGCACGCCCAGCTCGGCCAGGGCGTCCGCGACGGCGTCGGCCGCCGCCACCGGCGGCAGCCCGCCGCCGGGCACCGGCGCGGCGAACGGGTAACCCGGCAGCGCCGGCACCACGACGGTCACGTCGCGCAGCAGCGGCAGGAGGCGCTCGAAGCGCAGCACGGAGTCGGGCCAGCCGTGCAGCAGGACGACGACCGGCGCGGGCCCGGTGCCGGCCGCGGGGGCGACGACCGCGCGCAGGGGGACGGCGGTGCGCTCGGTCCGCCACCACGGCAGGGCGGCGATGCGCTCCTCCTGCGCGGGCCAGTCGAACCCGTCGCGCCAGCGCGCGAGCAGCGCCTCGAGCAGCGGCGCCGGCACGCCGAGCCCGCCCGACGGCGTGCCGGTGAGCTGCACGCTCGGCACCCGGCGGTACCGCTGCAGCCGCTCGCGCAGGTCGTCGACGGCCGCCGGGTCGGTGCGGGCGAGGGCGTGGGGCCTCACGGGGACACCACCCCCCGGCCGGGGCGCCGCGGCGGGCCGGCCGGCGCGCGCGAGGTGCCGGCGCCGGAGGTGGTCGGGTGCTCCAGGGGAATCGACACCGTTGAACGGTATTGCCGGTGTCGGCACCCGTCAACACCACTGACGTCGTACAGTGGTGTCGTGCTCGAGACCGCGCCCGCCGACCCGACCGGGCCCGCGGGCGCTCCCGCGGGTGGGCTCGACCTCGTCGAGCGGTTCCTCAACACCCTCGACGAGCGCACCTTCCACCGGCACGGGCAGCAGCACACCCGCGCCGACGAGCTCACCTCGCCCGAGGCCCTCGACACCTGGCTGCGCGCGCACGGCCTGCCCGCGGGCGAGCGGGCGCCGGGTCCCGCCGAGCTGGCGGCCGCCCGCTCCCTGCGCGACGCCCTGCGCGCGGCGCTCACCACCGGGCTCGAGGCCGACGGCGGCGCCGGCTCCGGCTCCGGCTCCGGGGACGCCGCCGCGGCCGCGCGCGCCGCCCGGGCGCTGGCCGGCTTCCCGCTGCGCCTGGTGCCCGACCCCGCCGGCCGGTTGCGCCTGGGCGCCGGCACCGGCGTGCCCGGCCTGGACGCCGTCGTCGAGGCCGTCGCGGCCGGCGTGGCCGCGGGGCGCTGGGGCCGGCTGAAGCTGTGCGCTGCACCGGACTGCCGGTGGGCCTTCCACGACACCTCCCGCAGCGGCGGCGGGCGCTGGTGCTCGATGGGGGTGTGCGGCAACCGGCACAAGACGCGCACCTACCGCCGGCGCCGGGCGGACTGAGCGCGAGCGGCCCGCGGCCCCGGGTGCGGCGCTAGGTGCGGTCGCGCACCACGTGCACCGTGCCGCCGCCGGGCAGCAGGTCCAGCGGCCACGACGGCGACGGCGCCCGCTCCGTCGGCGGCAGCACCGCCAGGTGCCCCACCAGCGGCACGGGCCGCTGGGAGAAGTCGCGGTGGCGGTAGTTCAGCTCCAGCACCGGGCGCATCCACGAGCCGGCGTCGTCCAGCGCCTCGCGCACGCCGTCCTCGACCAGCGCCGGGTCGGCGAAGCCGTCGACCACGCAGTCGCACAGGTACGCCAGGTGCCCGATCTCGCCGAAGGTGAGCAGCCGGTCCCCGTCGAGCTCCTCGCGCAGCCCCTCGCCCATGGCGTCGTAGGCCGCGGAGCTGGCCCAGTTCGTCTGCACGGGCGCCACCCGCCACGGCAGGGCGCGGCCGAGGTCGACGACCAGCGCCGGCGCGAGCACCACCGCGGCCACCACCGCCGGCCCCAGCAGCGCCGCGGCCCGCGAGCCGCGGCGGTGCGCGGCGCGGCGCGGGGCGAGGGCGGCCACCGCCGCCACGGCGCCGATCGACCCGGACGCCAGCGCCGGCGCGTAGTACCAGTGGTAGGGCGGCACGACGATGAGCACCAGCGTGCCCCAGTGCGCCAGCCCCGCCAGCGTCAGCGCCAGCCACGGCAGCAGCCGGCGGCCCAGCACGGCCAGCACCACCAGCGCGGGCACCACCAGCGCCAGGGGGGCGAAGGCGACGACGGCGTCGTCGCCGTACAGCTCGATGAACCACGCGCGCCCGTTGGCGACCGACCACGGTCCCCAGCTGTGCTGCTGGCCCTTGATGACGAACGTGTCCGGCACGGCGGTGCCCAGGTGGAACCAGCTCCACGTCATCCAGCTCGCCGCCACGGCCAGCGCCACCGGCACGGCCACGTGCAGGCGGCGCAGCACCCCGGGGCTGAGCAGCGCCAGCACCGCGATCGAGGCGGCGGCGTCCATGCGCGTCAGGAACGCCGCTCCGGCCAGCACCCCGAAGACGACCGGGCGCCGGGCCGAGCCCGCCAGCGCCAGCGCGGCGAGCAGCACGACCAGCAGCAGGGACTCCATGCCCACCGCGCTGAGCAGCAGCGGGTTGACCAGCACCGCCGCCGCGGCCGCCGGCGCGGTCCACGCCGGCAGGCCCGTGCGGCGCGCCAGGGCGCCGAGCACGGCGGTGCCGGCCGCGGCCACGGCCACGTGCAGCACCCCCAGCGCCCACAGCGGCTCGCGCACCAGCGCGGTGACCCCGGCCAGCAGCAGCACCCACAGCGGCGAGGTGGCCGTCGCCGACGGCACGTCGCTCAGCAGCCCCCACGTGCCGTTCAGGGCGACGTTGCGCGCGTACGTCAGGGTGATGTACGAGTCGTCGATCAGCGCCCCGCGCGCGGTCCAGAAGGCGCCCGCGGCGAGCGCGGCGACGAGGAGCGGGCCCAGCGCCCTGGCGGACCGGAGCGCTGCGAGCACGCCGGGGAGGTTATCGCCGCGCGCCGTGCCCGCCGGGCGCTGCCGGCCCCCGACCGCCCCGCGCGGTGCACGACCACCCGACCGGCCGTGCCCCTGCACGCAGGGCGGTGCCGCGCTCACCGCGGCGCCGACTCCGCCGAGCGCACCCGGCTGCCGTCCAGCGGGCGCACCTGCTCGCCCGCCCGGGCGGCCCGCTCACCGGCCTGCTCGGCGCCGAGGCCGTGCAGCAGGCGGGTGACGTCCAGGCCGGTGGTGCGCCTGAGGACCTCCAGGGTCTCCTGCACGTTGGAGCCCACGGAGCGGCTGAGCGCCCCGGCGCCGTCGTTGGAGATGACGGTGAGGTCCTTGATGCCCGCGATGGGGCTGGCCAGCGCCTGCGCCAGCTCCGGCAGCACGTCCAGGGCGCGCTGGGTCAGCGCCGCCTCGCCGAACTCCTTCAGCGCCTGGGCCTCCTTCCGCAGCGCCTCGGCCTTGGCCGCACCGGTGGCCGAGATCGACTCCGCCTGCGCCTGCCCCTCCAGGCGCACCGCGTCGGCGTCGGCGGTGCGCCGCTGCAGCTCCGCCTGGGCGGCCAGCCGCACCCGGGCCGCCTCGGCCTCGGCGGACAGCCGCACCCGCTCGGCCTCGGCCTGCGCGGCGGCGACGGCGGCCTGCTGCTCGGCCTCGGCGGAGAGCACGCGCGCCGTCTTCTGCGCCAGCGCCTGCTGCTCGGCCTCGTAGCGGCGCGCGTCGGCGGGCTTGCGCACCTCGGTGTCCAGCTTGCGCTCGGTCAGCTCCGCCTGCCGCTGCGCGACGCGCTCCTGCTCCTGCAGGACCTGCTGCTGGGCGGCGGCCTCGGCCAGGCGACCGGCGGCGTCGGCCTCGGCGGCCGCCTTGTCCTGGTCGGCGCGGAACTGCGCCTGCTGCAGCGCCAGGTCGCGCTGGGCCTCGGCGATCTTGGCGTCGGACAGCGCCTTGGCCTGCTGCGCCTCCTGCGCGTTGTTGGCTTCGGCGATCTCCGCGGCGCGGCGGGCGTTGGCCGCCTCGGGCCGGCCCAGGTCCTTGAGGTAGTTGCCGTCGTCGCTGACGTCCTGGATCTGCAGCGTGTCCAGCACCAGGCCCTGGTTGTTCAGGCTGGTGACGGCCTCCTCCTCCACCTGGCGGGCGAAGGCGACGCGGTCGCGGATGATCTCCTCGACCGTCAGGGTGCCGATGACGCCGCGCAGGCTGCCGGCGAGGACCTCCTGCGTGAAGGGCTCGATCTCCTTCTGCTGCTGCAGGAAGCGCTGGGAGGCGGCGCGCACGAGGTCCTCGGTGCCGCCGACCTTGACGATGGCCACGCCGTCGACGTTCAGGCGGATGCCCTGGCGCGAGACCGCCCCGCGGATGGAGATGGGGATGCGCACCGAGGACAGCGACAGGCGGTGCGCCTGCTGCACGAGCGGCTTGACGAACACGCCCGCGCCCATGACGACCTTCTGCCCGGACAGGTCGGTGCTCACCTCGCCCGTCTGCGGGTTGGTGACCGGCTTGCCCTTCTTGCCGACGATGATCAGCGCTTCGGACGGGCTGGCGATCTTGTAGCGCGTCTTGACGGCGACGAGCGCCACCAGCGCCAGGACGACGAGCGCCCCCACGACGACGAGGGCGGTGACGGCGGTGTCCATCTCGCTCCGATCCCGGCCGTGCCGCGGCCGCGCGCTGCGGGACCGCTCCGGCCCCGTCGGCGCCGGCGCACGCCCGCTGGGTCGACGACGCCGACCGGGCTGCCCGACGCACCCGCTCCGACCCTAGCGGCACGCCCCGCCGCGGGGAGCGGCTCCGGCACGCCCGCCGGCACGCCGGACCAGCACGCCGGACCAGCACGCCGCACCAGCACGCCCCGCGCGGTGGGCGCGCGCCGCCCGTGCCATGGTCGGGGGGTGAGCGGGGGAGCCGGGGACGGGGACGGGGCGACGGTGCGGGTGCACCTGCTGGGGGTGCCGCTGCGCTCGCGCGAGCGCCTGGGCCGGCACGTGGAGGGCCTGCTGCGCGAGCTGGCCCTGGTGCGGATCAGCGGGCAGCGGCCGGCGAGCTCGCTGCCGGCGCGCCTGCTGGAGCTGGCCGGTGAGCTGGAGACCACCTACGCGCCCCAGCGGGCCCTGCCCACGCGCGCGATGGAGGAGGCGCTGGCGGCCGGGCGGGAGTTCCTCGACGTCGCCTACGACGCCGCACCCGGTTCGGCCGGGTACGTGCGCGACCTGCTGGACGTGCTGGAGGAGGCCGACGGGTTCTGCCGCTCCGAGCAGCTGCTGACGCTGCCGGCGCCCGAGGAGCTGGTGGCGCTGCGCCGCTGGGTGTTCGGGGAGTTCCTCGCCCAGCTCGCCGGCGCCGAGCCGCGTTCCTGGCACGGGCCCTCGCAGCGCGGGGCGCCCGAGGAGCCGGAGCCCGCGCTGCCCCCGCTGCCCGCGCCCCTCGAGACGACCGCGCCCGGCCCGGGCGCCGCGGCGGACGGCCGGCTGGTCGGCGCCCCGCTCGTGCTGGACTCCGTGGCCAGCGCCGTGGGCACCGCCCGGCGCCACGTGCGCCGGGCGCTGGCCGAGCTGGGCGCGCCGGAGCTGGAGGGCTCGGCGGAGCTGGGCGTCTCGGAGCTGGTGACCAACGCGGTGCTGCACGCGCGCACCGCGTTCTCCGTGGCGGTGCGCGTCGGCGAGGACGGCCGGGTGCGCGTGGAGGTCTCCGACAGCTCGCCCGTGCCGGTGCAGGTGCGCCGCCCGGGCGCCTCGGCCACCACCGGCAGGGGCCTGCAGCTGGTCGCGTCGGTGTCCACCGGCTGGGGCGTGCAGGTGCGCTCCGAGGGCGACGGACCGGGCAAGACCGTGTGGTTCGAGCCGCGCGCGGAGCGCGGCGGGCGCCCGGACGAGGACGCCGGCGAGGCGGTGGACGCCACCGCGTGGGCCGCGGACGTCGCCGAGCTCCTGCAGCCCGGCGCGGGCACCGCCCCGCGCGAGGGGTGAGCGCGGGAGCGCCTCGGGACGAGCCGGTCGGCGGCCCGGTCCCCGGCCCGGGCGTCAGCCCGGCGCCCGCCCCCGCCGCCCCCCGCCCGGCACCGCGGCCGGGCCCGGCAGCCGGCGCCGGGCCGGGCGGCGCGCGGCCAGCGCCCCGGTGAAGCGGTCCAGCAGGATGGCCAGCAGCACCACGGCCAGGCCGCCCTCGACGCCGGTGGCCACGTCGAGCTGGGTCACCGCGCGCACCACGACGGCCCCCAGGCCGGCGGCGCCGCTCAGGCCGGCGACGACGACCATCGACAGCGACAGCATGATCACCTGGTTGACGCCCGTCATGATCGAGGGCAGCGCCATCGGCAGCTGCACCCCGCGCAGCACCTGCCCGGGGCGGGCGCCGAAGGCGTGCGCGGCCTCGACGACCTCGCGGTCGACGTGGCGGATGCCCAGCTCCGTCAGCCGCACCGCCGGCGCCAGCGCGAACACGGCCGTGGCCACCACCCCGGGCACCACGCCGACGCCGAAGAAGAACACCGCCGGGATCAGGTAGACGAACACCGGGGTGGTCTGCATGAAGTCCAGCACCGGGCGCAGCACGAGGCTGACCCCGCGGTGCCGCGCGGCCAGCACCCCCAGCGGGATGCCCACGGCGATCGCGGCGGCGGCCGCCACCAGCACCAGCGACAGGGTCTGCACCGTCTCCTCCCACAGGTCCAGGGAGAGCACCAGCCCCAGCGCCACGGCGGTGCCCACCGCCAGGCCCCAGCCACGCACGAGCAGGCCCGCCAGGGCCAGCAGGACCACCCACACCCACGCGGGCGGGGCGCTCAGCGCCGCGGTCAGGGCGTCCACGACGGCCTCCACCGCCGCGGAGACGCCGTCGAAGAGCCAGGGCGCGACGAGCAGGAGCCGGTCGACGAGGTCGGAGACCCACTGCCCGACGGGGATGCGTGGCACGTCAGCTCCTCGTGGAGGTCGCGGGGGCCGCACCGGCGGCCCGTCCGCCGGTCCGTCCGCCGGTCGGGCCGTCGGTCAGGTCGACGGTGGTGGGGGGCGCGGCCGGGGTGGCGGCCAGGGCGTCCAGGACGGCCGCGCGCGGCACCACCCCCAGCAGGCGCGAGCGCTCGTCCACGACGGCCAGCGGCACCGGGTGCCGGCCCAGCAGCGCCAGCAGGTCGATGAGCGGGCGCTCCGGCGGCGTGGTGACGTGGTGCGCCACGAGGTCCCCGGCCCGCACGGTGGTGCGGCCCTCGGCGGCCGCGCGCGCCAGCGCCTCGTCCAGCGCCACGCCGACGATGCGGCGCTCGCCGTCCAGGACGTACGCGCCGGTGGCCTCCGCGGCGCCCAGGGCGCGCAGCACGTCGGCGACCGGGTCGCCCAGGCGCACCGTCAGGCGCGGTTCGCGCAGGACGTCGCCGGCGGTCAGCACGCGGGTGCGGTCCACGTCGGAGACGAAGTCGGCGACGTAGGCGTCGGCGGGCGCGGAGATGATCTGCGGGCCGGTGCCCAGCTGCACCGCGCGCCCGTCCTTCAGCAGCAGGATCCGGTCGCCCAGGCGCATCGCCTCGTTGAGGTCGTGCGTGATGAACACGACGGTCTTGCGCAGCTCGGACTGCAGGCGCAGCAGCAGTTCCTGCATGTCGCGCCGGATGAGGGGGTCCAGCGCGGAGAACGGCTCGTCCATGAGCAGCACGCTGGTGTCGGCGGCCAGCCCGCGCGCCAGCCCGACGCGCTGCTTCATGCCGCCGGAGAGCTGCTCGGGCAGCGCGTCGGCGCGGTCCAGCAACCCCACCGTCTCCAGCGCCCAGTCGGTGCGCTCGCGCTGCTCGGCCGCGCTCGCGCCGCGCACCGCCAGGCCGTAGGCGGCGTTCTCGCGCACCGTGCGGTGCGGGAAGAGCGCGAAGTGCTGGAACACCATGCCGACCTCGCGGTTGCGCAGGTGGCGCAGCTCCGCGGCGCCGGCCGAACCCAGGTCGCGCCCGCCGACCTCGACGGACCCGGCCGTGGGTTCGACGAGCCGGTTCAGCAGGCGCACCAGCGTCGACTTGCCCGAGCCCGACAGGCCCATCACCACGAAGAACTCCCCGCGCTGCACGGTGAAGCTCACGTCGTGGACGGCCACGGTGGCGCCGGTGCGCCGCTGGACCTCCGCGCGCCCGACGCCCTCGCGGGCCAGGCGCAGGGCCTCCTGGGCGCGCGCGCCGAAGACCTTCGTCAGCCCGGTGGCCCGCAGCGCGGGGACCTCGCTCACGCCCCGGCCACCCACGAGTCCACCGTCGAGCGGTTCTCCTCCACCCACGTGGCCGCGACCTCCTCGACGTCCTCGCCGTCGACGTCCACGGCCTTCTGCAGGGCCTCGACGTCCTCCAGGGGCAGGCGGAAGTCCTCCAGCAGCGCGGTGAAGCGCGGTGCCTGCTCCTGCAGCTCCTTGCTGGCGGCGATGTTGGCGCTGTAGGCGGGCATCGCGCAGGCGCCGTCGCCGGTGGTCAGGCAGCCGTCGGTGTACGGGGTGGGTTCCTCCAGCTGGACCATGTCGTACTGCGCGAAGACCGCGTGCGGGTGGTACAGGTACAGCACGATCGGCTCCTCGCGGCCGTAGGCGCGCTCCAGCTGCGCCAGCTCGGCCGCCTCGCCGGCCACGACGTGCTCCAGCTCGATCCCGTACCCCTGCAGACGCTTGGTGTTCTGCTCGGTGGTGACGTACCCGGGGTCGGCGTCGTAGAACTTCCCGCCGAGCTGCTCGGCGTAGTCGTTCAGCTGGGTGACGCTGCGCAGGCCCTCCAGCTCGCCGCCGGGCTCGACGGCGTAGCGCGGCACGAACCAGCCCTGGGAGGCGTTGCCGTACGTCTCGGAGACGATGTCGACCTGCTCGGCCGCCTCGTCGGCGAACGCCTGCTGGTTCGGCAGGGCGACCTCCGTCAGCAGGTCGACGTCGCCGCGCTGGGCGCCGGCCCACGCGGCGGCCGGGTCGAGCTGGGTGGTCTCCAGCTCCGCCACGCCCAGGTCGGGGTGGTCGGCGGCGATGCGCGCGAGGATCGCGTTGGTCAGGGCGGCGGCGCTCCAGCTGAACTGGGCGGTCTGCACCGTGATGCCCTCCTCGCCGGAGGCGCCGGTGGAGGAGTCCCCGCCGCAACCGGCGGTGGCCAGCGAGGCGGCCAGGGCGGTGGTCAGCAGGATCGATCGGGCGCGGGGTCGAGCGGGCGCGAAGCGCATGGTTCCTCTTCATCCGGGGTGCTCCCGCGACCCCGGGGTCCGCTCGGTGTTGCGGGGCCCCGGGGCGGGAGCGGGTGACGGGGTGGTGGCGCGGGTCCGGCCGGAGCGGGTCAGCCCACCACGGGACCGCGGGGCTCGTCGCCCCGCAGCGTGATGCGGTGCATGACGCGGCGCTGGTCGCCGTAGTCGCGGGTGGCGTAGTGCACGGTGGAGCGGTTGTCCCAGATCGCCACGTCGCCCACGGACCAGCGGTGGCGCACGACGTGCTCCGGCTTGGTGGTGTGCGCGTAGAAGAGGTCGAGCAGGTAGCGGCTCTCCGCGTCGGAGACCCCGGCGATGTGGGAGGTGAAACCCGGGTTGACGAACAGGCCCTTGCGGCCGGTCTCGGGGTGCACGCGCACCACCGGGTGCTCCACGGGCACCAGGGCGCGGAACCGCTCGCCCTCCCACGTCGTCTCGCGGCCCTGCCGCTGGGCGAGGTAGTAGCCGAACTCGCGGGTCCCGTCGTGCACCGCGGTGAGCTGGTCGGCCAGGCGCTGCACGGGGGCGCTGAGGGACTCGTAGGCCAGCTGCAGGTCGGCCCACTGGGTGTCCCCGCCCAGCGGCGGCAGCACCACGGCGCGCAGCACCGACCCCAGCGGCGGGCGGCGCACGAACGTCACGTCGGTGTGCCACACGTCGGCGAAACCGCCCTCGGCGCTGTCCAGCGCGTAGATCTCGGGGTGCTCCTCGTCCACGCCGGGAACCACCGGGTGCGACTCGGTCACGTCCCCGAAGCGCCGGCCGAAGGCCACCTGGCTGTCGGGGTCGAGGTCGTGCTGGCCGGGCAGGAAGAGCACCTTGTGCTCGGCCAGGGCGGTGCGCAGCGCCCGCACCTGCGCGTCGGTGGCGCGCGCGAGGTCGAGCCCGTGGACGCGCGCGCCGAAGGACGGGCCGAGCGGCTCGAGGTCGAGCGGTTCGAGGTCGAGGGGGGCGGGGGCCGGCTCGGCGGCGCGCGGGGCGGCGACGGGGGCGGGCGCGGCGGTGCTGAGGGTCATGGCTGTTCCGTTCGACGGCGCGGGGACGTGCGGGCGGCGGGTGCTGGGGGCTGTGCGCCCTCCACGGGCGCGTGCCGGGGGAGCGGCGCGGTGCGGCGGGTGGTGCCGCGGGTGGTGCGGGCCGGGGTCAGCGACAGATCGCGCTGGTGCACCGCATGAGGTCCACGTGCCATCGCGCGGTGAGGTGGCTGCTCGTCAGCGCCCGGGCGGCGCCGGACGGGGCGGGCTCCCCGAGGTGTGCGGACACGCGTTCCTCCATCGGTCCTGGCGGGAGCACCTGCCCTCACGGGTGGTTGCTGCGGCGTCGACGAGCCAGGTCTCTCAGCCGCTCTGGATGGTGCGCCGACGGTAGGAGGCGGCGCGGGTGGGCGTCAAGCGCAGCGCCGGGCGCCGTGGGAGGGTGGCCGCCGGGCCGCGCCGAGCACGGGCGGCGCCACGACCCCGGAGGAGCCCACCACGTCCACCCCCACCGCCGCGCGGGCCCGGGCGCGCCGCCGGCTGCCGCGCACCGCCGCGTTCGCCGTCGCGTGCGCCGCGCTCGTCCTGGTCTTCGCCTCGGCCGGCACCCCGATCCCGCACTACAACGACTACCGCGCCCGCGACGGGCTGACGAACGCCGACCTGACGGTCGCCACCGTCGTCTACCTCGCCGCGGCGGCCCTGTCGCTGCTGGTGCTCGGGCGCCTGTCCGACCACCTGGGGCGCCGGCCCGTGGGGGTGGCCGCGCTGCTCGGCTCCGCGCTGGGGCTCGCGGTGCTGCTGGACGTGGACGGGCTCGCCGAGCTGGCGGGCGGGCGGTTCCTGCAGGGGCTGTCCACGGGGCTGGCCTCCAGCGCGCTGGGCGCGCTCGTCGTCGACTCCGCGCCCGAGCGGCGCCGGTGGCTGCCCGCGGCGGTCACCGGCACCGCCCCGATGCTGGGCATCCCCGTGGGGGCGCTGGTCTCCGGGGCGCTGGTGGACCACGCGCCCGCGCCGCGCCAGCTCGGCTACGTCGTGGTGGGCGGCCTGCTGCTGGCGGCCGCCGCGCTGGTGGCGCTGAGCCCGGAGACGGTCCGCCGGACGACGGCGCGGCGCGCGGCCGCCTCGCTGCGCCCGCGCGTGCTGGTGCCGGCCGGGGCCCGGCGGGCCCTGCTCGTCGTGGCGGCGCTGGTGCTGGCCACCTGGTCCGTGGGGGGTTTCTACCAGGCGTTCGGGCCCTCGATCGCCCTCGACCAGCTCGGCTCGGGCGCGGCCCTGACGGCCGGTGCGGTGTTCGGCTCGTTCACCCTGCTCAGCGTCCTGGGCGGTCCGCTGGCGGCCCGGCTGCGCCCGGACCGGGCGGTGCGGCTGGGGGCGCTGGCCTACGCGCTGTGCTTCGCGGGGGTCCTGGCCGCCCTGGCCGCGGGGGCGGTCGTGCCCTTCCTCGCCGCGAGCCTGCTGGCGGGCGTGGCGCAGGGCGCCGCCCAGACGGCGGCCATGCGCAGCCTGCTGGCGCGCACCGCGCCGGCCGAGCGCGCCGGGTCGCTCTCCACGGTCTTCCTGCTCAGCTACGGCAGCGCCGCCGTCCCCGGGCTGCTCGCCGGGCGGCTGACCGGGGTGCTCAGCACGCCGCAGATCGCCGCCTGCCACGGCGTGCTCGTCGTGGTGGGGGTGGGTGCCGTGCTGGTGCTGGCCCGGCCCGCGCCGGGCGGGCGCTGACCCGGCCCCGCGGGGCCGGGCCGGCGCCCGGGGTGCTCAGAGCTTGAGGTTGGAGAGCAGGCCGCGCCCGACCTGCTCGGCCTTCTGCTGCTCGCCCTGCTGGGCGCCCAGGACCAGCAGCACGCCGGTCAGGGCCGGGATCGACCACTGCAGCACCTTCAGCCGGCGCTGGGCGGCGGCGATGTCGGCCGGGGTCTCCGGGGAGGGGTCCACGCCCGAGGCGGCCGGGGCGTGCGAGTCGGTGCCCAGCTTGGCGCCCTGCGAGCCGGAGTACGCGGTCACGCCCATCGCGGCCAGCGTCAGGGCCGCCTTGACGACGGTGTTGCCGCGGGTGCCGGCCTGCGCGGCCACGCGCCCGCGGTTGCCGAGGATCAGGCCGATGCCGCCGATGCTGTGCACGGCGATGGCGGCGGCGTTGACCGGCGCCCAGCGCGCCCAGCCGGCGGTGGCCACGTGGGTGCGGTCGCCCGGGTCGGACACGGCGGCCGAGGCGCCGTTGAGGCCGACGGCGCCGAACAGGGAGCCGCCGAACCAGGCCGCCAGGCCGAGGTCGTGCATGGAACGGATGACGGTCTGACGCTCGGACATGAGCACCCTTCCTCAGGACCTGCCCCGGCCCGCGGTCGCGGCGGGGACGAGGGGCCAGGCTCTCGCGGAAGGGGCGGGGGCGCTCGTCGGGAGCGGACGGCGCCGCTCAGGCCGGTCTCCCGGCGGCCGCGCTCCGCGGCTGCGGGTCCCGCAGCGGGCCGCGCCGCCCGATCAGCCACACCAGCAGCGCGAACGCGCTCAGGGCCGCGCCCGCGGTGCACACGGCCTGCCAGCCGCCCGCCGACCACAGCACCGTCGCGGCCGACGAACCGAGGGCGCCGCCGGTGAAGTTGCCCGTGACGAACGCGGTGTTCAGCCGGCTGCGCTGCCCGGGGGAGACGGCCAGCACCCGGGTCTGGTTCAGGACGTTCAGCCCCTGCACGGAGACGTCGAGCAGGACGACGGCGACCAGCACGAGCGCCGCGGAGCGGGCGCCGAGCGCGGCCACGACGAAGGAGACCAGCAGCAGGGCGCACGCGACGCCGGTCGCCGGCAGCGACCGGCCGCGGTCGTGCAGCCGGCCCACCCGCTGGGCGGCGACCGCCCCGGCCAGCCCGGCCAGCCCGAACGCGCCGATGACCTGCACGGGGTGCTCGAACGGCGGGGAGCTGAGCAGGAACGTCAGCGCCGTCCAGAACATCGTGAAGGTGGCGAACCCGGTGGCGGCCAGCACCAGCGTCCAGCGCACCGCGCGCTCGTGCACCACGAGCAGGCCCACCGAGGCGATCAGCGCGCGGTAGCGGGTGCG
The DNA here is from genome assembly GCF_050871305.1 of Kineococcus gypseus. Lineage (NCBI taxonomy): Bacteria > Bacillati > Actinomycetota > Actinomycetes > Kineosporiales > Kineosporiaceae > Kineococcus > Kineococcus gypseus. The sequence continues at coordinate 32,647 of NZ_JBJLRD010000009.1, forward strand.
CGGGCGCGGCGGCAGCCGGGGGATCGCGCGGTGCAGCACCGCCGCCAGGACGACCGCGGCGACCGCGGCGGCGACGAACACCGCCCGCCACCCGGCGACGCCGGCGACCGCGCCGCTGACCGTGCGGGAGACGAGGATGCCGGTGAGCAGGCCGGCCACGACGGTGCCGACCACCCTGCCGCGCTCGGCGTCGCCGGCCAGGTCCCCGGCCAGCGGGGTGAGCAGCTGCCCGGCGACGGTGGTCGCGCCCAGCACGGTGGTCGCCACCAGCAGGAACGGCAGCGAGGGCGCGGCCGCGCACGCGGCCAGCGCCACCGCCGAGCACAGCAGCACCGCCGGCACGAGCCGGCGCCGGTCCAGCGCGTCGCCGAGCGGGACGACGAACAGGATCCCGAGCGCGTAGCCGAGCTGGGTGAGCGTCACCAGCCACCCCGCGCTGCTCGTGGGGGCGTCCAGGTCGCCGGCGATGAAGTCCAGCAGCGGCTGGGCCCAGTACAGGTTGCCGACGGCCAGCCCGCCGGCGACGGCGAACAGCAGCGTCAGCCCGCGGGTCATCGACCCCGGGCCGGGCGGGGGGTGGGTGCTCACTCCCCGAGCATGCCCGCCCCACCGGGCCCCGCAGCGCCGGCCCCCGCGGCGCCGGCCCGCTCGCTCAGCGCTTGCGCTCGATGACGAAGTAGTCGATCTCCAGGTGGCCGCCCGCCGTGGAGGCGATCGGCTCGTGGTTCAGCTCCGTCTCCACCTGCAGGCGCCACTGGTGCGGCGTGGTGGGCACGCTGCTGCCGGAGTACCGCGAGACCTCGCGCCCGTCGAGCGTGAACACCAGCAGCCCCCTGGTCCACTCGATGGCCGCGGTGTGCCAGGCCCAGTTCGAGGCGCCGTTGAACCAGTGCGCGTTCTCGTCCTCGCGCCCGGCGATCGTGCGGTGCACGAACCCCTGCTGGCGGCCGGTGAAGTCGCCCTCGGGGTAGTCGACCTCCCCCTCGGCCCACACGTCGGAGGAGGGCCACAGCATCGCGGCCATCTTGAAGCCGTTGGGGCTGGTGGAGCTGGTGACCCGGTAGCGCATCTCGAAGCGGTGCCCGGGCGTGGCGTTGAACCAGTCGTGCGGCACGATGACGTTGCCGGTGGGCACCCCGTCGACGACCCGGAAGTGGCAGTCGGCCACGGAGTCGTGCGCGCTCATGGTGGCGGCCGCGTTGTAGGCGCCGCGCCGGAAGGTGTCCTGCTTGACCGTGCTGTTGCCGTAGTCCTTCACCGCCGGGTACTTCGCCTGGAACTGCCCGCGCGCGGCGTAGGTGGTGAAGTCCTCGGCGTACACGCGCACCCACCCGGTGCGGGCGGTCGCGGGCATGGCGCTGACGGCCAGCGCGGCGGGCGCGGCCCGCGGGTCCCGCGCACCGGCGTGCCCGCGCTCCCCGCTGCCCACCGTGAACGGCACGGCGCCGCCCAGGGACCACGACCCGCCCAGCAGGTGGAAGGGTTCCGCCCGGTAGGTGCCCGCCTCCAGCTCGCCCAGGTCGGTGGTGAAGGTGCGCGGTGCGGCGCCCAAGGGCACGGCGGTGCGGCGGGTGGCGTCGTACGAGCTGCCGTCGGGGCGGGTGATGAGCACCCCGAGCACGTCGCAGGAGCGGTCCACGTCGCTGGACCAGCGCTCGGTGAGGCGGGTTCCGTCGACGGTCACGGTGGGGTGCACGGGCACGGGGGTCTCCTGGTCCGGTGGGTCCCACCGGTCCTGCGAACCGGTGGCCTGCAGCTGCGGTGCGTACGGGAACCGTGGGGATCGGGGACGTGCGAGCCGCCAGCCTGCCAGCGCCGCGGTCCCCGTCCCGCGGTGCCGTCAGGTCCGTGCCAGGTCCGGCGGGGGTGCGGTCGGGGCGGGTGGAACGCCCCGGACGGCCGGGGCGGTGGGGGCGCGCCGGGACCACCGCCGCGCCCGGCCCGCGGTGCGCCGAGGACGCGCTCGCGCCCCCGCACCCGGGGTGGCAGCGTGGGGCGCCGGCCGCCGGTCCACCACGCTGCGCCCCGCCGGTCGGTGCGGCCGCTGCGGCCCGCGCGCAGCTCGACGCACACGGGGGTCCCACGTGACGAGCACCACCAGGCGCCTGCTGGAGCACCTGGGCACCCGGCCCACCGGCTCGCGCAGCACCGGGGGCACCGGCGGCACCGGTGGCACGGGGCGCGGGTGGCGCCTGGCCCGCCGCGCGTCGGTGGTGGTGCTGTCCTGCTCGGCGGCCGCGGCGGCGGTCGTCGCGGCCGGCGGCGTGCGCCGCGACGTCGGGCCGGTGAGGGCGCGGCTGTCGCTGGCGCTGTCCGCCCGCGGGGGCACGCGGGTCGCCCTGCCCCCCGCGGGGTCGTTGAGGATGGACACCCACGCGGGGCCCTTCGCGCTGCGCGTGGGCGTGGAGGAGGTCGACCTGCCCGCGGCCCGCGGGCTGCTCACCGACGCCGCCGAGCGCGGGCGGCTGGCCGGCGAGGTCGAGGGGGACGTGCGGGCCGCGCTGCGCGCCCTGGTGCTGCGCAGCGCGCTCGTGGCGCTGGGCGCGGGGGCGCTGACGTGCGCGGCGGTCTTCCGCGACGCGCGCGCCGTGGGGGGCGGCAGCGCCGCGGTGCTGGCCGCCCTGGCCGTCGGCGGTGCCGTCACCGCGGGCACCGCCCGCCCGCAGGCGCTCGCGCGGCCCACGGGCACCGGGCCGCTGGCCCGGGTGCCGGACCTGGTGGGCGCGGTGCGCGAGGCGCGCGCCGGTCTCGACACCTACGGCGAGCGGCTGGTGCAGCTGACCTCGAACGCGACCGGGCTGTGGGCGCGCCTGCGGACCCTGACCGAGCCGGCCGGGGAGGGCGCCACGCGGCTGCTGTGGGTCTCCGACGTGCACAACAACGCCGCGGTGCGCCCGCTGGTGCGCTCGCTGGTCGAGCAGTTCGACGTGCGGGCGGTGCTGGACACCGGCGACTCCACCGACCTGGGCACGGACGTGGAGAACGGGCTGCTCGCCCCCCTGGCGGACCTGCCGGTGCCCTACGTGTGGGTCCGCGGCAACCACGACTCCGCCGCGACGCAGGCGTACCTGGCGTCGCTGCCCGGTGTCACGGTCCTCGACGACGGCGCGATCACCGAGGTCGCCGGCCTGCGCGTGGCCGGGACCGGCGACCCGCGCTTCACGCCCGTCAAGCGGGTGGGGGCCGCCCCGGAGCGCGCGGCCCGCGAGCTCGCCCGCGCCGGCGAGCTGCTGGCGCGGGCCGTGCGGGAGTCCCCGGAGCCCGTCGACGTGGCGCTGGTGCACGAGCCGGCGATGGCGCGGCCGCTGCACGGGCTCGTCCCGCTCGTCCTGGACGGGCACGTGCACGAGCGCCGGCACCGCACCGTCCACGGCACCCTGGAGCTGACGCAGGGCTCCTCCGGCGGCGCCGGGCTGCGCGCGCTGGACGGTGGCGAGCCGCTGCCGCTGCAGCTGTCCGTGCTGCACTTCGACCCGGCCACGCGGCGGCTCGTCGCCGTGGACGACGTCACGGTCGAGGGCCTCGGCAGCGAGCGCGTGACCGTCGAGCGGCGCGCGGCCCCCTCCTACGCGCAGCAGGACGCGCAGGAGGGCACGCAGGCGGACGCGCAGCGGGGCGCGGGTCCCGGCTGAGGGGGCGCCCGCACCCCGACCGACCCGGCGGGACCCGTTGACGCCGCCGGGGCCGCGTGATCGGGTGACCGACCGGGGGCGGTCGGCGGGGGACGGGACGGCAGGGGGCTCACGGTGACACCAGCAACGCGCTCCGCACGACGCGGCGGCGGGCACGGCGGGCACGGGGCCGCCACCGGCACCGCGCCGCGCGGCCCGGCGAGGTCCTCGGGCCACCTCGTCGCCCAGCTGTCCGTGCCGCTGCGGCGGCTGCTGCGCACCGAGGCGACCGGCTCGGCCCTGCTGCTGGGTGCGACCGTGCTGGCGCTGGTGTGGGCGAACGTGCCCGGCGGCGGCTACGACGCGCTGTGGCACACCCGGCTCTCGTTCCAGCTCGGCGGGCACGGCGTGGACCTGGACCTGCGGCACTGGGTCAACGACGGGCTGATGGTGTTCTTCTTCTTCATCGTCGGCATGGAGGTGCGCCGGGAGCTGTCGATGGGGGAGCTGACCCAGCGCAGCCGCCTGGCGGTGCCCGCCCTGGCCGCGCTGGCGGGCCTGGCGGTGCCCGCGCTGGTCTACTGGCTCGTCAACGCGGGCGGTCCCGGAGCGCACGGCTGGGGCGTGGCCATGGCCACCGACACCGCGTTCCTGCTCGGCGCCCTGGCGCTGGTGGGCCCGCGCGCCTCCACCCAGCTGCGGGTGTTCCTGCTGTCGATGTCGGTGGTCGACGACATCGGCGCGCTGGCGGCGATCGCGTTCTTCTACTCCAGCGACGTGGACCTGCTCGCGCTGGCGGCCGCGGCCGCGTGCGCGGTGCTGTTCTGGGCGCTGATGCGCGCGCGGGTGTGGCGCGGGCCCTTCTACTTCGTGCTGACGGTGCTGACCTGGCTGGCGATGGAGGCCTCCGGGGTGCACCCGACCATCGCCGGTGTCGTCCTGGGCCTGCTGGTCAGCGCCTACCCCCCGCGCCGGGAGGAGGTGGAGTCGGCCGGGGCGCTGGTGCGCGCCTTCCGCCAGGCCCCGCGGGTGGAGTCCGCGCGCCAGGCGAAGCTGTCGGTGGAGCGCTCCATCTCGCCCAACGAGCGCATCGGCGCGCTGCTGACGCCGTGGAGCGCGTACGTCATCGTGCCGGTGTTCGCGCTGTCCAACGCCGGGGTGCGCTTCAGCGGCGACCTGCTCGTGCGCGCGCTCACCTCCCCGGTGACGATCGGCGTGGTCGCCGGCCTGGTGGGCGGGAAGTTCCTCGGCATCGGGCTGGCCTCGACGCTGGCGGTGCGGCTGCGCCTGGGCGCGCTGCCGCCCGGGGTGGGGCTGCGCGCGGTGTGGGGCGGTGCGGCGCTGAGCGGTCTGGGTTTCACCGTCTCCCTCTTCGTGGCGGACCTGGCCTTCACCGACGAGCGCCTGCGCGAGGAGGCGATGGTCGGGGTGCTGACCGCGGCGCTGCTCTCGGTGCTGCTGGGCACGGCGTGGTTCCAGCTGGCCGGGTTGCGCCGGCGCGTGCCGGCGCGCCCGTCGCTGCTGGACCCGCCGGTGGACCCCGCGCGCGACCACGTGCGCGGGCGCGTGGACGCGCCGCTCACGCTGGTGGAGCACGGCGACTTCGAGTGCCCGTTCTGCGGGCGGGCCACCGGGGTCGTGGAGGAGCTGCGCGCGCTCTTCGGCGACGAGCTGCGCTACGTCTTCCGGCACCTGCCGCTGCCGGACGTGCACCCGCACGCCGAGCTGGCCGCCGAGGCGGCCGAGGCCGCCCACGCCCAGGGCGCCTTCTGGCCCATGCACGACCGGCTCTTCGCCCACCAGGACCAGCTCGACGCGGCGCAGCTGCTCGAGCACGCCGCCGCCCTCGGGCTGGACCTGGGCCGCTTCAGCCGCGACCTGGGCGAGGGCGCCTTCGCCGCCCGGGTGCGCGAGGACGTCGCCGGCGCGGAGGTCAGCGGCGTGCGCGGGACGCCCACGTTCTTCGTCAACGGCGTGCGCCACGAGGGTCCCGGCGACACCGAGGCGCTGGCCGCGGCCCTGCGCGCCGGCGACCCGCGGCGCACCGCGCCCGGCGCCGGCCCCGGCGCCGACCCCGGCACCGCGCCCGGGCCCGCCCCGGCGCCGGTCGCGCCGCAGCCGGCGCCCGCGTCGCTGACGTTCACCCCGCCGGCGTCCCTGCCGGAGGTCGACGCGCTGCACGAGACACCCGAGGACGCCAGCTCGCCGCGGTTGTCGCCCGCGCACGTCGCGCTGCTGCGCCGCGCCGGCCGGCGCCGCCGCGTGGGCGCGGGCGAGGTGCTGGTGCGCGCCGGCGGGCTCGAGTACGACTTCGTCGTCGTCACGGACGGGCGCGTCGGCATCGTCGAGGGACCGGTCGGCGACGGCGCGTTCGACCCGCGGCGGGACCGGCAGGCGCGGGTCGTGGTGGTCTTCGGCCCCGACCGGTTCTTCGGCGGGCTCAACATGCTCAGCGGGCAGCGCCCCAACAGGTCCCTCGTCGCGCTGACCGACGCCGAGGTCGTGGTGCTCACCGTGCAGCAGCTGCGCGCGCTGCTGGCGCGCCAGCCCGAGCTCGGGGAGCTGATCACCCGCGCCTTCCTGGTGCGCCGCGCGTGGCTGATCGGCCGCGCGGACGGCCTGCGCGTGGTCGGCGAGCGCGACTGGCCGGCCAGCGCCGAGCTGGCCCGCCTGCTCGAGCGGGCGGGGGTGCCCTTCGAGTGGCTCGAGCCCGGCTCCGACCCGCAGGGCCGGCGGTTGTGGGAGGACGTGGGCGCGGGTGCCGGGGCGGCGGGCGCCGAGGTGCCCGTCGTGCTGGCCCCCGACGGCCGCGTCCTGCGCGAGCCCACCCTGCAGGAGCTGCGCGCCGGCGTGGAGCGCCCCGCGACGCCGGCGCCGTGACCAGCGGCGCCGTGGCGAGCGGCGCCGGCGGTGCGGCAGGGGTGTGCCGTCCCGCGCCCCGGGCGGTGCGGGCGCCGCGCGGCGGTGCTGCACTGGGCGGTGCCGTGCCCGCCGCGCCCCCTCCTCACGGCGGGCACGGCCCCCGCGCCGCCGAGTCCAGGAGGACCTAGGTCCCGTGCGGGGCGGCCGCGCGGGCGTCCACAGTGGCCCGGGCGCCGCGGTGCGCGGCGGGCGGGGAGGAGGGGTTCCGTGGGGGGCATCGACGTCTTCCTGGCCGACGACCACGCGGTGGTGCGCGCGGGGCTGCGCTCGCTGCTGGAGGCCGACGGCGACGTGCGGGTCGTCGGGGAGGCGGGCACGGCGGCCGAGGCGGTGGCCGGCATCACCGTCCTGCAGCCGGACGTGGCCGTGCTGGACGGCCGGCTGCCGGACGGCTCGGGCGCCGAGGTGTGCCGGCAGGCGCGGATGGTCTCCCCGCGCACCCGGTGCGTGATCCTCACCTCCTACGACGACGACGAGGCGCTGCTGACCTCGGTGCTGGCCGGGGCGGCCGGGTACCTCCTCAAGCAGATCAGGGTCGACGAGCTCAAGCGCTCGATCCGCGCGGTCGCGGCCGGGGGGACGCTGCTGGACGAGCGGGCGGTGGCGCAGGTGCGCCGCAGGCTGCAGGACCCCCTGGCGGCGGACCCGCGCCTGGCGCAGCTGACCGCCCAGGAGCGGCGGGTGCTCACCTTCGTCAGCCAGGGGCTGACGAACCGGCAGATCGCCGGGGAGCTGCACCTGGCGGAGAAGACGGTGAAGAACTACATCACCACCGTGCTGGCGAAGCTGGGCCTGCACAGCCGCACCCAGGCCGCCCTGCTGACCGCCGACTCGCTGCACAGCACCCCCCGGCGCCCCGCCTGACGACGGTGCAGCGCCGCGGAGCCCACCCGTGAGCGAGCGGGGCGTCGTCAGCGTGGGGGTGTGCGACCCGGACAGCTCCGGGGCCGCGCTGCGCTGGGCCGCGCGGGAGGCGTCGCGCCGCCGCGCGCAGCTGCGGGTCCTGCACGCCGTGCACCACGGCCTGCTGCCGGGCACCCCCGAGGAGCACCGGGCGGCGGTCGCCCGCGCCGCCGCCCGCGTGCTGCAGCAGGCGTGCGCCGCGGTGCGCGAGGCCGCCCCCGGGCTGCGGGTGAGCACCCACACGGTGCACGGGCGCGCCCGCGACGTCCTGGCCGGGGCCGCCGCCGGCAGCGACCTGGTGGTCGTGGGCGCGCGCGGCCGCTCGGGCGCGCCCGGGCTCGCGCTGGGCTCCACCAGCGCCGCGCTGGCCGGCACCTGCCCGGTGCCGCTCGTGGTGCTCGCGCACGACCCGGTGCGGGGCGCGTCGGGCGTGCTCGTCGGCGTGGACGGCAGCGCCGACGCGCGCGCGGCGGTGCGCTTCGCCGCGCGGGCGGCCGAGCGGTCCGGGGAGGGGCTGACGGTGCTGCACGCCTGGGACGACCTGGACACCTACCCCGGACTGGCGGTGCACCCGGGACCCGGCGCGGCGAGCCGGCCCGGCGGTCCGTCGACGGCGCCCGGTGGGGGCGGCTCCGCCCCCGGCGACGGGCGGGAGGCCGCGGGGACCGCCGGGCGGGAGGCCGCGGGGACCGCCGGGCCCGTCGTCGCCTGGTTCGCCGGGCGCAGCGCGACACTGCTGGACGAGGCGGTGGAACTGGCCCTCGAGACCTGCCCCGGCGTGCGGGTCCACCCGCTCTCCGTGCGCGCGCCCAGCACCGCCGGCGCGGTGCTGCGCGCTTCCCGCGGTGCGCGGCTGCTCGTGCTGGGCGCTCGCGGGGACCGCCACCCCTCCGCGCGAGCGGTGGCGCCCACCGGTGCCGTCACGCGCGCCCTGCTGCACACCGCCCGCGCACCGGTGGCGGTCGTGGCGGCCGGACCCGCGTAGCCGGCTCCCGCGGGTCGGCCGCGGTGCGAGCGCCTCACGGAGCGGTCTCGGGCGGGCGCGCGCGCAGGTGGTGGTCGGGCGGTGCGCCGGGGTCCTCCCGCAGCCACCGCTCGACGCCGTCGGGGTTGCGCCGGCGCAGTTCCCCCAGCACCAGCGCCGCGGCCGTGGAGGCCTCGGCGCGGGACCGCGCGTCCCCCTGCGCGCAGCGCCGCTGCAACGAGTTCCACTCCTCGCACAGCGCCTCCAGGGTGAGGGCGCCCAGCAGTTCCGGCAGCCCCGCCGTGCCCGGGGCGGTCGGCCCGGCGGGCGGCGGCGCGGCGGCCAGCGCGGCGCGCGCCTGCTCGGGGTGCAGCAGCGCGTGCACCACCAGTGCGCCGCAGGAGGCCGTGACGAAGGCCGCCAGCACCTGACCGGCGCGGCCGAGGCCGTGCACGCCCGCGAGGAAGGGCCCCAGGCCCGCCACGGCGGCGACCAGGGCGAGCACCAGGTGCCGCGGCCGGTCCGCCGCCGTCAGCCCCGGGTCCGCGGCGACCGGCACCACCACCAGCAGCAGCGCCGCCACCGCCGCGGCCAGCAGGACGGTGACCGGTGCGGTCAGGGCCCCGACGGCGACCGCGACGGCGTAGGCGCTCAGCGCCGCCAGGGCGAGGGCGCGGAGCCCGCGCCCGGCACCGCCGCGGTCCCGCGGCGCGCGCGGGACCCGGGCGGAACCCCCGCTGCCCCCGCTCACGACCGCCTCCTCGTCCTTCGAGTTCGAGGGAACATTCCGCGCGCGGGCTCGTCAAGGGCCCTCGTGCCCACCCGCCGGCTCCCCGCCGGTCCTGCGCCGGGTCCCTGCCGGGTTCGTGCCGGACCCCTCGCCGGGTTGCCCGCGGGGCCGTCGCGCAGCGGGACCTTCGGCCCTGCCGACCCCCCTCGCGCCGCAGCAGGGTCGCCCGCGAGCCCGCGGCGGCGACCGGGTCCGCCGCCGGGCCCGGGACGAGGGGGCGGTGCCGGTGGACGCTGCGGTGGGCGACCCGGTGGGCGACCCGGTGGGCGACCCGGTGGGCGACCCGGTGGGCGACCCGGTGGGCACGGTCGTGGTGGGGGTCGACGGGCGTCCCGCGGGGGAGGCGGCCGTCGCCTGGGCGGGTGAGCGCGCCGCCCGCGCCGGCACGGGTCTGGTGCTCGTGCACTGCGTGCCGGAACCGCAGCGCTTCGGCCGGCACGAGCGCGAGGCCGTCGAGCGCCGCGCGCACGAGGTGCTCGCCGCGGCGACCCGGGCCGCCACCTCCGGCAGGCCGGCGGTGCCGGGCGGGTCGGCGGTGCCGGGCGGGTCGGCGGTGACGGGCGCGTTCTCCTGGAGCAGCCCGCGCGAGGCGCTGCTCTCCGCCGCCCGGCACGCCGCCGTGCTCGTCGTGGGAGCCGGCGGCCACGGGCTGGGGTCGACCGCCCGGGACGTGGCCGACCGCGCGCCGTGCCCCGTCGTGCTCGTCCCGGCGCGGTCGCCGGGCGGGCCCGCGCGCGGCGTGGTCGCCGGGTGCGACGGTTCCCCGGGCGCCCAGCACGCCGCCGACCTCGCCGCGGCCGAGGCGGACCTGCTCGGTGAGGAGCTGCTGCTGGTCCGGGTGAGCGCGGTGGAGGACGAGGTGGCCACCTGGCGCCCCTCGGAACTGCTGCGCCGCGCGGAGCTGCTCGGCGAGCGCCGGCGCCGGCAGCTCGAGGACGAGGCCGAGCGCGTGGCGCGGCGGCACCCGGACGTGGAGGTGCGCACCCGCGCGGTGGAGGCCGCCGACGCCGCCGGCGCCCTGCTGGACGCCGCGCGCGGGGCGCGGGTGCTCGTGGTGGGCAGGGGTGGGCACGGCGCGGAGGACCCCGCCCTGCTGGGCTCCACCAGCGAGGACGTGCTGCGCCGCAGCGGCGTGCCCGTGCTCGTCGTCCCGCCGCCCGGGCCGCGCGCCGGGCCCGCTCGCGCCGCGACGGGCGGGCGGGCGGGTGGGCCCGCCGGGGGGTGAGGGGCCCGTCGGCCGGTTCACAGCGCGCGGCGACGTCGTTAGGGTCGGCTTCGACGAGCGGGCAGTGCGGCCGCCGACGGGGTGGTGGTTGCTCGTCGTCCGGGGGGTGACGCCGGTGGCAGGACCGGTCGGCACCGGGGGCCGCGCGGCCGCCCGGGAGGGCGGGCGAGCCGCGCCACCCGGCGAGGACGCCATCGCGTTCCCGCAGATCGCGCGCCTGGAGCTCGACGAGCTGCTCGAGCAGCTCGTCGAGCGGGCGCAGGACGTCCTGCAGACGCAGAGCCGGTTGCGCGGTCTGCTGGAGGCCACCCGCGCCGTGAGCGCGGAGGTGAGCCTGCCGGTGCTGCTGCGCCGCATCACCGAGGTCGCCTGCCGGCTGGTCGGCGCCCGATACGGCGCGCTGGGGGTGATCGGCGGCGACGGGACGCTGGCGCAGTTCCTCGCCGTCGGCGTCGACGAGGGCACGGCCGCCGCGATCGGCCGCCTCCCGCGCGGCGCCGGGCTCCTGGGGCAGCTGATCACCCACCCCGAACCCCTGCGCCTGGTGGACCTCACCCAGCACCCCGCCTCGGCGGGTTTCCCGTCCGGGCACCCGCCGATGCGCGGTTTCCTCGGCGTCCCGGTGCGCGTGCGGGAGAGGGTCTTCGGCAACCTGTACCTCGCGGACAAGGTGGGCGGCGACGGCAGGAGCAGCGAGTTCAGCGCCGACGACGAGGAACTGCTCGTCGCCCTGGCGTCCGCGGCGGGCGTCGCCATCGACAACGCCCGCCTCTACGACGTCGCGCAGCGCCGCCAGCGCTGGCTGGAGGCGTCGGCGGCCATCGTGCGCGAACTGCTCTCGGCGGCCGTGGACCCGTTCGCGCTGATCTGCCGGCGCGCGCGCGAGCTGGCCGGGGCCGACCTCGCCGTGGTGCTGCTGGCCGGGCCCGCCGGCCCGGACGGCCCCGACGGCGGTGACCTGGAGGTGGTCGCCGCCGACGGGCAGGGCGCGGCGGCGCTGCTGGGCACCACCGTTCCGCGCGAGCGCTCGCTGTCGGGGCTGGCGCTGAGCGAGGACCGCGACCTGCTCGTCGAGGACGGCGCCGCCGGCGGGCGCGCCCACGCGGCCCCCGGCGTGCCGCTGGGGCCCGGCGTCCTCGTGCGCGTGCCCCGCGCCGGCGGCGACCGCGCCGGGGTGCTCTCGCTGACCCGCCGCCCCGGCAGCACCCCCTTCGACGCCGCCGACCAGGCGATGGTGGCCGACTTCGCCGGGCACGTGGGCCTGGCGCTGGAGCTGCGCCTGGCGCAGGAGGCGCGCCGGCAGCTGCTCCTGGTCGACGACCGCCAGCGCATCGCCCGCGAGCTGCACGACGACGTCATCCAGCGCCTCTTCGCCGTCGGGCTGACCCTCTCCGCCCGGGCGGCGCGCGAGCGCGACCCGCAGGAGCGCGACGCGCTCGTCGACACGGTCGAGGAGCTCGACGGCACCATCCGCGCCCTGCGCACGGCCATCTTCGAGCTGCGCCGGCGCGACGACGCCGCCACCGGGCTGCGCCAGCAGGTGCTGGCGGTGGCGCACGAGGTGGTGCCCGCGCTGGGCTTCCGCCCCGCGGTGCGCTTCGAGGGCCCCCTGGACACGGTCGTCGACCCCGCCCTCACCGGGGAGGTCGCCACCGTGCTGCGCGAGGCCCTGAGCAACGCGGCCCGCCACGCGCACGCCCACGGCGTCGACGTCGACGTGGGCGTCGGGCCGCAGGGCCTGCGCGTGGCGGTCACCGACGACGGCGCCGGCATGGGCGGGGCCACGCGCCGCAGCGGGCTGGCGAACCTGCGCGAGCGCGCGCGGCGCCGCGGCGGCGAGTGCACCGCCACCTCGCCGCTGACCGCGGAGGGCCGCGGCACCCGCCTGGTGTGGAGCGTGCCGCTGCCGGGGGACGGGTGAGCGGACGCCGGTGCCGCGGGTGCGGGCCCGCCGCGGGGGCCACGTCCTCGGAGCCACCCGCAGCGGGCGGTCCCCCAGCCGGACCGCGCGCGCGGGGGTCGCACCACCGCCCGCACCTCCCGGTGCTCTGCTCGCCGGTGCCCACGCTGCCCGGGCGGGCGGCGCGTCGCGAGGGACGTTCGTCCCCCTACCCGTCCCCCCACCCGTCCCCTCACCGCCACGTCCCGCCGCCCGCCGGGCGTCCGGGGTCCACGGCGAGCCAGTCGCGCTCCCAGGCGCTCGCGCGCCGGCGCTGGACGGCACCGGCGAGCAGCAGGAGCAGCACCAGGTGCGCGCCGGTGAGCAGCACCACCAGCAGGATCCGGCTGGTGACGGCGGCGTCCCGCGCCCGCCAGGGCGTCACCGGCTCGTGGGCCAGCGCGCCGTCGGCCGGGTCGACCCGGAGCAGGACCACGTCCCCGGTCCGCCCGCTGCGGGGGGCGCCCGCGGCGGTCAGCTGCTCGGGGAACACCTCCCGGCGGACGGCCCCGCCCTCCCAGGCGTACGCGACCAGCCACCGCGGTGCGCCCAGGCGGCCCCCCGGGGCCCGGTGGGCGGGCAGCCGCTCCACGTGAGCGGCGACCAGCTCGACCGCGGGCGGGTGGCGGCGGGTGGCGTCGGCGGCGCGCTGACCGGCGGCCGGGGCCGTCAGCAGCGCCCACGCCGACACCGCGAGGAGGGCGGCCAGCAGCACGAGGCGCGCGACGGCCTCCACCAGCAGCGCGCGCGGCAGCAGTGGCGAGCGGTGCCGCGCCGCGCGCAGCACCGCACCGGTGGCGGTGCCCCAGGGGTCGAACCACCGCCGGGGTGGTGCCCCACCCGTCACCACCGCGGTGCGGGCGGGTTCGCGGTCCGGTCCTGGCAGCAAGGCGGTCCTCCTGGTGGGGGTGCGGGCGACGCGGCCGGACGCAGCCTGCGCCGGCCGCCCGGCCGGTACCAGGGACCTCGGTCCCGGACGGCCCGGGGGGCCGGCGGGGTGCCTCACCCGGCCGGCGGCGCTCCCCGGCCCCCCGCGCCCGGTCCCACGCGCTCCTCCAGGCCGGCGACGATCTGCTGCCAGTGCAGCCAGGCCCGGTCGAAGCGGGCGTGGTGGCCGTAGGTGGCGGCGATGTCGAGCAGGGCGTGCGCGAGGTTGTCGGCGGTCAGCTCGTGCCCGTCGCGCACGGCGTCGCGGTAGCGCAGCACGACGTCGGCCTGGCCGGCGCGCGCGGCGCTCTGCTGCTCGTCCAGCGCCCACGAGCCGCTGCGGCAGCGGTCCAGGACGAACGCGGCGATCGCGTCGGCGACGTGCCGGGGCAGCGCGCCGGCGGCCGGGTGCTCGGTCCTCGCCGGGCTCGGGGGCGAGGGTGCGCGCCGCGGGCGCGGCGTCAGCCGCACGAGCGCACGCCGCGCCGGCACGGCTCGTCGACGACCCCGGGGGGCGCGTCCTCGCGCTCGTCCGGGCGCAGCGCGCCCTCCCGCTGGACGAGGCCGAGGCCGGCCCACCGCTCTCCGATGGTCCTCGACCCGTGCACCGTTCAACCATAGGGCGGCTGCGCGCCGCGCGGACGGCGATCGGTCAGGTCCGCGACCCCCCGAGGTGGGCCGGTCGATCGCACCCCGGAGCGGCGGTCCCCCGCGTAACGCCTCGATGTGATGAGCGATGTACCCACCGTGAGGATCCAGGGAGGGCGGGAGCCCGTGCCGGCGCGTCCGGGGGCCGCTGCCGTCGGCGTCGACGGGCGCCGGGCCGCGCACGCGACCGCCAGCGCGCTCATGCTGCTCGGCGCCCTCCTCGCCGTCAGCGCCACCCTGCTCGTGCTCGTGTCGGCGCCCGCGGGCGCCTCCCTGCTGCTGCTGGCCAGCTCCCTGGTGGCCACCGGCTTCACGGCGAGCCTGCTGCTGGGCTGACGCCGCGCCCCGGCGGCGAGCGGGCCGGACCCGGGGACGTTGGTCCCTGCCGGTCCGCCCGGCGCCGGCGCACCCTCGCGGCAGCGCGGCCCTCCCGCGCGCCGGGGCGGCGCCGGACCGCCGCGCGGCACCGCTGGTCGAGGAGCACCGATGGGCGCGGTCGTGGTGGCGGTGGCGGACCGGGACTCGGCGTGGCCGGCGGTGCGCTGGGCCGCGGCGGAGGCGCTCGGGCGCGGGTGCGCGCTGCACCTGGTCCACGTCGGCGAGCACCCCGGCGCCGCCGAGGCGCTCGGGTGGTCGCCCGCCGAGGCGCTGCGGGAGCTCGACGGCGTGGACGAGCGGGTGCTGCAGCAGCTGCGCCGGCAGGCCCTGCACGCCGCGCCCGCGCTGACGGTGTCCACCGAGGTGGTGCACGACCGTCCCCGCCGCGCGCTGCTGCACGCCTCCGGGCGCGCCGAGCTGCTCGTGCTGGGCGCGCGCAGCCACGCGCGGCGCCGTGCCGGTGCGCTGGGGTCGACGGCCCTGTTCCTGACCGCGCACGCCCCGTGCCCGGTCGCCGTGGTGCGCGCGGCGCCCCCCGACGCCGCGCGGGGCGTGGTGGTCGGGCACGACGGCTCCACCGCCGCCGACGCGGCGGTGGGCTTCGCCGCCGCGCTGGCCCGGCGCGACGCCGAGGAGCTGCTGGTCGTGCGCGCCTGGCAGCCGTGCGGCGTGCCCCCGCGCGCCGCGACGCCCCGGGACGTCGAGCGGCGCGCGCTGCAGGGGCTGCACGACGCGCGCCGGGAGCTGGAGGCGGTGGTGCTGCGGCTGGGGCGCGAGCACCCCGGGCTGTTCGTGGAGACCCGGGTGGTGGAGGACCCCTTCGCCTCCGACGCGCTGCTGGACGTCTCCCAGCGGGCGCGGCTCCTCGTGGTCGGCAGCCGCGGGCACGGGGCGTTCGCCTCCGCGCTGCTGGGCTCGACCAGCCACGCCGTCCTCCACGGCGCCGACGTGCCCGTGGTCGTCGTGCCGGACCCGGCGCGCGTGCGCGAGAGCCGCGCGGTGCCCGTGCTGCAGGGGAGCAGCACCGGCGGCCGGTGAGGACTACCGCGGTGGCGGCTCGCGGGGAGGCGCCACCGGCGGCCGCGCGGCGACCGGGCGCACCGCCCGGTGCGTCGGGGGTGGTGGCGCGACGACGTAGCCCTCCTCCAGGCTGCCGTACACGTGCAGCGCCTCCCGGTGGTGGTGCCAGAGCCAGGCGAGGTGGGCGCACAGGACCGCGTCCACCTCGTCCTCGACGCGGTTCAGGTCACCGGGCGCGGGGGCGGCGATCGTCCGCCGGATCTCCTGCCACCTCGGGTGCTCGGCCAGCCGCAGGACCGCGATCGACTCCAGGTGCCCCGCCAGTTCGGCGAACGCGGGCGCTCGTCGTGCGGTGCCGCCCTTCTTGTAACCCAGCCGGTAGCCCAGCACGAAGAGCCCGACCATCGCCGGGTGCGGGTAGACCTCGATGCACACGGTCCCGGTCCCGCCGGTGGGTGCGGCGGGGTCCACGGCCCACCCGAACCGTTCCGCCAGCCGCTGCGCGCGCGGTCGGGCGCCCACCAGGGCGTGGTTGGACGGGTAGGCGGAGGCGCCGAAGCTGCCGAAGTGCTTGCCCATCAGCTTCTCCGGCTCCCGCGAGCCGGTCGCGTTGGGCACGACGAGCGGCGCGTCCACGGCCGCGACCACCACGCGCCCGGGCTGCTGCGCCACCCACGCGGCGATCTCGTCGTCCGTCCGGACGCGGGCGCAGGCGGTGAGCCGGCCGCTGCCGTCGACCGCCGCCAGGCCGGTGCGGCCCTTCGACGTCTCGACCCAGCCCAGGTCGATGCCGAGGAAGAGGTCGTCCTGACCCGGACCGGCGGTGGCGCGCACGGTTCCAGCGTGTCGGAGCGCGCGGGACGGTGCCCGTTCCAGCAGTGGGATCTGGACGGCGATCCGGTGGCGCGGCGATCGTGGGCGCAGCCGGGCGACGGCGCCGACGAGGCGGACGAGGTGCGAGGTGGACGGGGTGCGCGAGGTGGGCGGGTTGGGCGGCTCGGCGCCGGTGGCTCCCGAGCGGTTGCGGTGCAACCCCGGCCGTTCCAGGGCGGAGCGGTCGTGAGCGCCGGCACCGCGCCGGCCGTGCCGCAGCTGGCCCTGGCCAGCGCCCGGGGTCGCTGGCTGCTGGTCGTCGCCGTGCTCGGCAGCGCCCTGGCCCAGCTCGAGGCCACCGTGGTCAACGTCGCGCTGCCCAGCATCGGCGCCGACCTCGACGCCGGCGTCAGCGGTCTGCAGTGGGTCCTGAACGCCTACCTGCTGGCGCTGGCGTCGCTGGTGCTGCTGGGCGGGGCGGTGGGTGACCGCTTCGGCCGTCGGCGCACCTTCGTGGCCGGCGCCCTGCTGTTCTGCCTGGCCTCCACCGGGTGCGCGCTCGCGCCGACCCTGCCGCTGCTCGTCGTCGCCCGCGCCGTGCAGGGCGTGGGTGCGGCGCTGCTGGTGCCCGGCAGCCTGGCCGTGCTGGAGTCGATGCTGCGCCCCGCCGACCGCGCCCGCGCCATCGGGTCGTGGTCGGCGCTGGGCGGCATCGCCGGAGCCGTCGGCCCGCTGCTGGGCGGGCTGCTGGTGGAGTCCTCCTGGCGGGCCGTCTTCCTGCTGCCGGTGCCGCTGGGCCTGCTGGCCGCCGCTGCCGCCGTCCGGCACCTGCCCGAGCCGCGCCCCGCGCCCCGGCCGCCGACCGGGGCCGGCGACCCCCGCGCGCAGCGGGAGCGGGCGCCCCTCGACGCGGCGGGAGCGGTGCTGACGGTGCTGGCGCTCGGCGGGCTCACCTACGCCCTGGTGCGAGCGACCACGGGGCCGTGGGGACTGGTCGCGGCCGCGCTGGCCGTGGGTGTGTCGGCCGCGCTCGCCCTCGTGCTCGTCGAGCGGCGCCACCCCGAGCCGCTGGTGCCGCCGGCCGTCCTCGCCTCCTCGCGGTTCGTCGTCGCCAACGCGGTGACGTTCGCGGTCTACGCGGGGCTGGGCGGGGTCTTCTTCCTGCTCGTGGTGCAGCTGCAGAACGGGCTGGGCTACAGCCCGCTGCAGGCCGGTGCGGCGACGGTGCCCATGACGCTGGTGCTGCTGCTGCTGTCCAGCCGGGCGGGGCGGCTGGCGCAGCGCACCGGGCCCCGGCTGCCGCTGACCGCGGGTCCGGTCTTGATGGCCGCCGGGATGCTGCTGATGCGCCGCATCGAGCCCGGCGCCTCCTACCTCGGGGACGTGCTGCCGGCGGTGCTCGTCGTCGCCGTGGGGCTGAGCGCGACCGTGGCCCCGGTGACGGCGACGGCGCTGGCCGCCGCCCCGGCCGCGCACGCCGGTGCCGCCTCGGGGGTCAGCAACGCCGTCGCGCGCACCGCCCAGCTGGCCGCCGTCAGCGGCCTGCCGCTGCTGGTGGGCCTGAGCGGTGAGGACTACACCGATCCGCAGGCGCTGAGCCGGGGTTTCGCCGCGGCCGTGCTGGCGTGCGCGGTGCTGGCGCTCCTCGGCGCCGGGATCGCCTGGACCGGTCTGCGCTCCCCGGACCCGGCCGGTGGACCCTCGGAGCAGCGCCCCACCGGGCCGGCCGCTGCCCTGCACCCGATGTGCTGCCCGGTCGACGCCCCGCCGCCCCGCGTGCGCATCGACAGCCGGGACGGCCGGCCCCTCGCCGCCGGCGCGCGCACCGCGGAGCGGTCGGACCCGCGAACCCGTCGCGCGGGGAGGGTGAGCGGCGCGTCGGCGAGCGGGGACCCGCACCGGCCCCTGGGCGGCGCGCTGGAGGATGGGCGGCCGTGACGACGAGCGCGCTCGACCCGGGTACGGGTGCCGGCCCCCTGGCACGTCCTGCGCTGCGCCTGCAGGTCCTGGGGCCGGTGCGCGTGTGGCGCGACGGCACGGAGGTGGACACCGGTCCCCTGCAGCGCACCCGCCTCCTCGCGCTCCTGCTGGCGCTCTCCGGCCGCCCGGTGTCCACCGACGACCTGATCGAGATGCTCTGGGGCGATCGGCCGCCTCCGAGCGCTCTCAACGTGGTCCACAAGTACGTCGGCTCACTGCGACGCGTCATGGAGCCGGAGCTGCCGGCACGCGCGTCCGGCTCCCACCTGCTGCGCCACGGGGGCGGCTACCTGTGCCGCGCCGACGCGGACGTCCTGGACCTCGCGGTGTTCCGGAGCCTGGTCGGTGCAGCGCGCACCGCGGAGGCCGGCGGCCGGCCGGAGGACGCCGTGCGCCTGTACGTGCGGGCGTTGAGCCAGTGGCGCGACCGCTCGGGGCACGGCTTGACGCACGAGCCGGCTGCGGCGGCGGTCTTCGCCGGTCTCGACGAGGAGCTGCACGAGAACAGCATCAGGGCCGCTGACCTGGCCATCGGCTGTGACGCCGCGCTGCAGGTGCTGCCGGCCCTGCGCCTGGCCGCGCGCACCGCGCCGCTGCACGAGCGCGTCCACGCCAGCCTCATCCGCTCGCTGACCGCAGCCGGGCAGCGAGCTGAGGCACTGGCCGTGCACGCACGGGTGCGCGCTCGCCTCGCCGACGAGCTGGGAGTGGAGCCGGGGGACGCGCTGCGCGCCGCGCACCAGCAGGCCCTGGTGCAGCGCACCGGCCGCCGCCAGCTGGCCACCACCCGCACCGTGCCGGCCCCGCCTGCCGAGGCGAGGTCCGCGAGAGCGCCTCACCAGGAGCAGGTGGTCGGTCGCCGCGAGGAGCGCACGCACCTGCACCACGCAGCGCGAACGCTGCTCCACGGTGGCACGACGGTCACCGTCATCGACGGTGAGCCTGGTGCGGGCAAGACGCACCTGCTGCGGTGGACCGGCGCTGAGGTCACCACGCGTGGCGGTCTGGTCGCCTGGGGCCGCTGCCAGGAGGGCCGAGGCGTGCCGAGCTTGTGGCCGTGGACCTCGGTGCTGCAGGAGCTGACGGCTGCGGCTCCCGCGGACGCGCTCGCCTCGCCGGCCGCCCAGGGCCTCGCCCCCCTGCTGGTGGGTGCCGGCGCAGCGGTGGACGGCCCGGTCGCGCCCGACGCCAGCGCGCAGTTCCGCCTCTTCGAGCAGGTGCGCACGCTCCTGGCCGAGGTCGCCGCGGCCGGGCCCGTCCTGCTGGTCGTCGACGACCTGCAGTGGGCCGACACCGCCTCGCTGCGCCTGCTGGAGCACCTGGTGGCGCGCGCGCCGCGAGGCGTCGGCGTCCTCGCCGCCCTGCGCGACCGCGACCCGGTGCCGGGCAGCGAGCTGGCACGCACGCTGGCGGTGCTGGCCCGGGCGCCGGGCCACCGCCGGATGCACCTCGGGCCGCTGACGCCCGGGGAGGTCGCGCAGCTGGTGCGCGAGGAGACCGGCGTCGCGATCGGCTCGGGCGCGGCGCTGGACGTGCACGACCGCACCGGCGGCAACCCGTTCTTCGTGCGCGAACTCGCGCGGCTGGGGGTGGAGCCCACGACCGCACCCGGCGCAGCAGGGGTGCAGGACGCCGTCCCGGGGTCGGTGAGGGACGTCGTGGCGAGCCGGGTCGCCAAGCTGGAGGAGTCGGCGGCGCGCCTGCTGCGCACCGCCGCGCTCATCGGCCGCGACGGCGAGCTGCAGCTGCTCGCCGCGGTCTGCGGCCTCGGCCTGGACACCTGCCTGGCCACCCTCGAGCCGATCACCGCCCTGGGCCTGCTGGAGCTCGAGGGGTGCAGCGGATCCAGCGTGCGCTTCGCTCACGACCTGGTGCGCGAGAGCGTGCTGCACGCGGTGCCGGCTCACGAGACCGGGCCGCTGCACCTGCGGATCGCGGACGCGCTGGAGCAGCTCGGCGGTGACGATGCGGTCCTGGAGCGGGTGGCCCACCACCTGTGGTCCGCCGGCGCCTTCGCCGAGCCGCGGCGCGTGGCCACGGCGTTGCTGCGCGCCGGGCGCCTGGCGGTGCTCAGGACGGCGCTGGAAGCCGCCGAACGCTGGTTCCGCCTCGCCGTGCAGGCCGCGCGCGCGGCCGGGGCGGCACCCCTGGAGCTGTCGGCCCTCGGTGAGCTCGTCGCGGTGACGGGGATGCGCTCGATGTACGGCCTGGACTCCCTCGACCTGCTGCAGCGGGCTCAGCACCTGGCCCGCGAGCTGGGCCGGGAGGAGGAGGCGACGATGTTCACCTTCTCGCGCTGGACAGCTCACTCCCAGGCTCTGGACACCGGGCGCAGCACCCCGATCGCCCGGGCGCTGCACCAGCGCGCTCAGGCCTCGTCGTCGAGGCTGGTACGTGCCTACGGCCTGCAGGCGTGGGGCCTGCAGCAGTACAGCGACGGCGACGTCGGTGCAGCCCACACCGACCTGCTCGCCTCCAGCCACCTGCTGGCCGGAGCCACCTCGGGTGCCTCCGGGGACCCGGTCGCCCAGGACCTGCAGCTGCACGCGCTGGCCATGCTCGCCGAGGTCTCCGCCGTGCACGGCGACGAGGAGCGTGCCCGCACGCTGCTGGACGAGCTCGAGCTGCGCGCCGACGCGCAGCCCTTCGCCACCACCGTCTGGGCGATGCACACCGTGCGCACCGCGGCGATGGCGGGGCGGCCGCAGCGGGCCCTGCAGGGGGCGCTGCGCGGTGTGCAGGCCGACCCCGACGCCTCGTACGTCTTCCACGCCCCGCAGGTGCGGCTCGGGCTGTGCTGGGCGCGGGCGCTGACCGGCCAGGACCCCGCGCAGGCCCTGGCGCGGGCCGCGGAGCTCATCGACACGCACCTGACGCGACCGGTGCGTTCCTGCGCGGCGCTCTGGCTCGGGCTGCACGCCGAGATGGCCATCGCCGCCGGCGAGCTGGGGACGGCTGCCGCATCGCTGGGCCGAGCTCACGAGTGCCTGGAGCGCTACGGGCAGCGCTACCCCGAAGGCCTGCTGCTGATGATCGACGCCTCGTTGATGCGAGCCCGCGGTGAAGACGGCGACGCGGTGCAGCAGCAGGTCGCTGCAGCCCGTGAGCTGTCCCTGCGGCGCGGCGCCCCCCTGTTCGCGCGCCGTCGCGACCCCCTGCTGCCCTGAGGCTCCCGGGGAGCCGTTCACAACGCTCCACTCGCCTTCCACTGCCCCTGCCTACGGTCTGGCGCTGACCGGCGACGCACGCCGACCGACGGACCCCGGGAGCCAGACCGTGAGCACAGCGAGCAGCGCAGCGACGACGCCGGCAGCACCGACACCACCCGCCCTGGACCCGACGCGGCGCCTGCGGCGCCTGCACCTCGCACGTGCCGCCGCCGCCCTCGCGTGGGCCGCCGCGTTCGCGCTCACCTCATCCGGACCTGCCCCGAGCACGGTGACGATCGTGCTGCTGGTGACCTACCCGCTCATCGACGTCCTCGCGCTGATGCTCGACCGCTGGGACGCGACCGGGAGCGCGCGCTCCCGGATCGCCGTGCGCGCCAACGTCGCGATCAGCGCACTGGCCGCGGTGGTCCTGGCCACCGTGGGGAGCGACACCCAGCATGTCCTGCTGGTCTGGGGCATCTGGGCCATCGCTGCGGGCGCGGCCCAGCTCCTCGTCGCGCTCGTGCGCGGACGGGCACGGGGTCGCTGGCCCATGCTGCTCAGCGGGGGGTTGTCGGTGCTCGCCGGTGCGATGTTCGCTGTGACCGCCACGGGGAGCGGTGACGCCACGCTCTCGGTGCTCGCCGGCTACGCCGTCCTCGGCGCCGTCTTCTTCCTCACCTCCGCGCTGCGCCTGCACCGCTCCGCCCGCTCTCTCCGCCTCGCCGGCACCGCCGGCGCGGCCTGAACGCGGGGACGTGCGCGGGTCGTCGAGCCCGGCGGCACTCGAACGGGTGCGCTCCGCAGCGCAGCGGAGACCGCACGACACAGCCGACCCCTGTCAGCGACCACACGACACCAGGTGGAGGAACCATGAGAGTGCTCATCACGGGAGCAGCGACCGGCTTCGGGCGAGGCGCGGCCCTCGAACTGGCTCAGCGCGGTCACGACGTGCTCGCCGCCGTGCAGATCGCCCCGCAGGCCACCGAACTGCTCGCGGCTGCCGCCGGAAGAGGCGTGCACCTGCAGGTGCTCGTGCTCGACGTCACCGACGCCACGGACGTCGCCGTGGTCGCCCGCGAGGACCTCGACGTCCTCGTCAACAACGCAGGGGTCATGGAGACCGGTCCCGTGGCCGAGATCCCGCTGGCCCGGGTGCGCCGCAACTTCGAGGTCAACGTGTTCGGGACGCTGGCGATGTGCCAGGCGGTGGTCCCGCGCATGGTGGCACGTGGTTCGGGCAGGATCGTCAACGTCTCGTCGATGGGCGGGCTGGTCACTGTACCTCTCGCCGCCGCGTACACCGCGACCAAGCACGCGCTGGAGAGCTTGAGCGAAGGGCTCAAGGCGGAGCTGACCGGCACCGGCGTCCAGGTGTGCACGCTCAACCCGGGACTGTTCGGCACGGGGTTCAACGATCGGGGTGCCGAGACGATGCTGCGCTGGTTCGACCCGGCCGCCTCGTTCTCGCCGCCGCAGCTGCTCGCCGGCCTCAGCGAGGGCCTGCGCGAGCAGCTCGATCCCGCTGTCGCGGTCGAAGCGCTGGTGAACGTCGTGGAGGCGGAGTCGCCGATGTTCCGCACCGTGGTCCCGGAGGGGATCGTCCCGTGGATCCAGGCCGTGCAGCAGCGCGCGTGGCGGGCCCGCACGGACGAGGACCTCTTCGCCGACCCTGCGGCCAGTGCCGACCAGCCGGCCGTGCTCTGACCTCCGCTCCGCTCGCCGCACGGCACCACCGCTCGCTCCCGCCCCTCACGCGCGCCGGCTCGCGCACCGGAAGGAAGACTCATGACCACCAAGGTCGCACTCGTCACCGGAGCCTCCTCGGGCATCGGTGAGGCCACCGCCCGCCGCTTGCGCACAGCGGGCTTCACCGTCTACGGCGCAGCGCGCCGGGTGGACCGCATGTCCGACCTGGCGCAGGCAGGAGTGCACCCCCTGGCGCTGGACGTCACGGACGACACCTCCACCAAGAGCGCCGTGCAGCAGGTCCTCACCGATCACGGCCGCATCGACGTCCTCGTCAACGGTGCGGGCTACGGCTCGTACGGCGCGCTCGAGGACGTGCCCCTCGACGAAGCACGCGCGCAGATGGACGTCAACGTCTTCGGGCTCGCCCAGATGACGCAGCTGGTGCTGCCGACCATGCGCGCTCGACGCAGCGGCAGGATCGTCAACATCGCCTCCATGGGAGGGCAGTTCGCCACCCCGATGGGCGCCTGGTACCACGCCAGCAAGTACGCCGTCGAAGGGCTCAGCGACGCCCTGCGGCTGGAGCTGCGACGCTTCGGCATCGACGTCATCGTCATCGAGCCCGGATCCGTCCGCACGGAGTGGGGAGCGATCGCGGCCGACAAGCTGCGAGCCACCTCCGGCTCGGGCCCCTACCGCGAGCAGGCCACCGCGATGGCGGCCTCCCTCGCCAGCAGCTCACGACCTGACGCTCGGTCGACCTCGCCGACCAGCGTCATCGCCGAAGCCGTCACCACCGCCGCCACCAGCCGTCGCCCCCGCACCCGCTACCGCGTCGGCTTCGGAGCGAAGCCGCTGGTCCTCCTGCGCAGGACGCTGCCCGACCGTGCTTTCGACAGCTTCATCAAGCGGGCCTCTGGTGTGCCGGCGTGAGCCGGTGCCGAGAGCGCGGTGCGCGGTGCGCCGCGGGGACGGCCGCGAGCGCCACTCCCGGCACGGGTCGGCACCTCCTTCGGCCGTGGAGGCGCGCACGAGCGGGGCACCTCCCCCCGAGCGGGGTCCTGCCGCGGTCGAGCCTCGAACCTTGCGACACGTGCTGTTCATCGACTCGCGCAGGCAGCAGCGCGAGTCCGACGCTGCGTGCACGGACTCCGAACACGTCAGCGGCAGCCCGACCCGCACCCCCGCCGCAGCCTTCGACCGCGTCGCGCCGGGTGCGCGACCACGAGGTCGTCGTCGTGCTGGCGATCCGCTCGTCCTCGCCCCAGCCGTACAGCTCGGCGGTGTCGTAGTGAGTCGCCTCGGCCTCACGGGCAGCGGCGATGGCCCGGGACGGGTCGGGCTGGTCGCTGGACCCGTACGCCGTGGAGGTGCCCATCGCCCCGTGGCCGATCTCGGAGCTGACCAGTCCCTGACCACCCGGTGCGCGCTTCTTCACGCGTCGTTCGGCTCCTCGTCGTCGTGGAAGGTGACGTGCACCAGTGGGCTGCCGGTGACCCACTGCTCCACCGGCTCGACGGGCTGCGCCAGGTAGCCCCGGTGCAGCGGCTGGTTGAGGTCCGCGACGATCTCGCTGAAGATGCGTCGACGTTCCTCTGGGTCCAGGACGGGCTCGGCCCGGGCCGGCAGGTCCGCTCGCACCTCGTTCTTGAGGTGGAAGGTGAAGTCGGGGTGGGCCAGCAGGTTCGCGTACCAGCTGCGCCGGGCGGGCTGGGTGGTCAGGTAGACCTGTCCGCCGGCCCTGTAGAACCAGATCTCGATGCGTCGCGCGAGCCCTGTGCGTGCGCCCGTCGTGGTGATGTCGATGGTGCGGGCTCGGGCCGACGACGCCGGGGTGATTTCCAGCGCGCGGCGTGTGCGCTCGTCCACGGGTCCTCCTGTGAGTGCGGCTGGTGGTGGAGCGGCGCGGCGCCGATCACGCAGCGTCAGCCGGGACGGCGGGTCCCAGGAGCAGCCCGCCGTCGGCGACGAACTCCGAGCCGGTGATGAACGACGCCGCCTCCGAGGTCAGGAAGAGCAGGAGCTCGGTGATGTCGCGCGGCTGCGCGAGCCGCTTGATGGCGAAGGGGTCGGGTGAGAAGTAGTCGCTGACGGGTGCCAGGCCGGGGCGCAGCGGCTCGGTGATGAAGGGGGTCTCGACGACGCCCGGGTGGATCGAGTTGACCCTCACGCCCAGACGGCCGAGCTCGAGCGCAGCGGTCCGCGTCAGGCCACGAACACCCCACTTGCTGGCCACGTAGGGAGCCAGGTGGGCGATGCCGGTGTTCGCCGCCATGGAAGCGATGTTCACGATCGAACCGCCGCCGGCCCTCTTCATCGATGGGACGGCGGCGCGGATGCCCAGGTAGGTCCCGGTGAGGTTGACGGCGATGATGTGCTGCCAGTCGTCGAGGGCGCCGTCCTCGATGAGGACGGGCGGGCTGCCGATGCCGGCGTTGTTGACGAGGACCGAGATGGGGCCGAAGAGGGACTCCGCAGCTTCGACTGCCGCTGCCCAGTCACCCTCGTCCGTCACGTCGAGGTGGACGTAGTGCGCGCGGTCGTGGCCCGCGACCAGCGACGCGCCGAGCTGGTCGCGGATGTCGCCGATCACGACGTCAGCGCCTTCGTCGAGGTACGCCTGCAGGTGCGAGGACCCCTGGCCCCCGGCGCCACCGGTGATGAGCACTGTCCTGCCCGCGAACCGCTCCACGATGCCCCTCCTCCAGAGTGGTGAGTCGGGTGACTCACCTCTCTGGTGACCATAGGCGTGCTCCGGAGGTGAGTCAACCGACTCGCCTCTCGCGCGAGCGTGGTCGGGAGGGGGCGTGGTGGTCACCGTGCCCGTGTCAAAGCGGTCGGACGGCGGAGGCCGCCGAGCGGGCCCTGTGGCAGGTCGCACGACGCACTGGGCAGTCGGAACAGCAGTGGTCCGACTGTCGTGACCGTTCCGGCTCGCTCGGCAGCCAGAACCCCCTGGGGCAGCGCAGCAGCGGTCGGGATCCGCCCCTCACGGAAGCCTCCACGGGCTCAGGGACGAGCGTCCCTCGAGGCTCCGTACCGCGCGTGCATCGTCAGCGCCGCTTCCTCGACGGTGCGAACCGTCGACTCAGGCGTACGGGCCCAGTCGAGCAGGAGCATCTCGGGCCACAGGACGTGGTTGGAGACCATGCCCAAGAACTCGGTGGCCGCGATGTCCACGTCGGCGACCTCAGCGGTGCCCGCCGACCGCTCGGCGAGCAGGTACCTCACGACCGAGTCGTAGAAGGGTTGCTCGCCCAGGTCGAAGTGGGTCTGGCCGAACCCGGGGAAGCGCGGCAGCTCCGCCATGACGGTGCGGAACAGGTCCGCCATCCCCGGACGGGTGAGCAGAGCCACGTACCGGTGCCCGATCGTCGCCGGTCCACGTCGGAGGTCGCCCGTGTCGGGCTGGCTCGCCGCGCCGTCTTCAGCGGCCCAGTAGTCCCGGACGATGGCGTCGAAGAGCGCGGCCTTCGTGGGGAACTGCTTGAAGAGGGTGGCCTTCGACACGTTGGCCTCAGCGGCCACCGCCGCCAAGGACGTACCCGCGTGACCGGACCCGACGAACAGGCGAGTGGCGGCAGCCAAGATCGACGCCCGCTTCTCTGCAGCCACCTGGCGGTGGTACGCCGACGCCGCAGCAACCACCGTCCCCTTCTCCACGGCTCGACGGTACCGCTGGCCGCACGCTGACGACCGTCGACCGGACGCCGTGGTGCTCGTCGCGACGGCCGATGTCTGATCGTGCCGTCAGTCGCACAGGGGGATCGCTGTGCGGGCTGCCTTCCGCAGGGAATCGCTGTGCGGTCCGAGGAGCAGCCGCTGCGGCGCGGCGGTGCCGCTGAGGTGATCGGTGACGAGAGCACGGCTCATGGCCGCCGGGGGATCCATCGCCGCGATGCTGCTCCTCGTCGTCGACGCCGCCTGCATCGTAGGCATCTTGGTGATCGTCGTCCGCAAGCTGCAGGATGGGCAGCGGTGGGTGTCGTTGCACTGCGGGGCGTGTCTGTCATCGCCGCCGCGGTCCTCGCCTGGCAGATCGGTCACCTCATGACGGCCCATGACGAGGCCTACGGCTGAGTGCGGAGCGACCGGTTCGGCCGAGGACCGCTCACCGCAGGCAGCGCTGCTCGTCGCCTTCGCGCGCAACTGCTCGGACGGCAGCGTCATGAGGAGCTCCTTGCGCCGATCCGGCTCGCGCCGGATCGCCCGGGCGACCTGACCGGCGTGCCGGGCGTCGTGCCCGGGTCGGTACCGCGCCCGTGCGCTGGCAGGGCTTTCCCCGCAACCGCACAGGCACAGCGGTGCAGCGTTCTCCTGGAGCGGCACGGCAGACCCCTCGTCGACGCCGGTGGAAGTGGACCCGCCTTGCCGTCGAGCCTGCTCGTCGATGCTGCGGAGCCGGCATCCACGCAGGTCGAGCGGGTGGGCCCCCAGGGGCTCGAACCCTGAACCCGCGGATTAAAAGTCCGCTGCTCTGCCAGTTGAGCTAGAGGCCCGGGCGCGAGCGCCCGGGCAGCATCCTCTCAGACGCCGGCGCGCGGGGGCCGGTGGACCGCCCGATCCACCAGCCCCCGCGCGACCTGCCCCGCGCCCACCGGCGCCGCGGGTCACCCGACCGCGAGCGCCACCCCGTGCCGCTGGGAGACGGACAGGATCGCCGCCATCGACTGCTCGACGGGGCGGTCGGCGGGGACGGAGCGGGCGAAGTCGGCGAAGAAGCGCCCGGCGGCGTCGCCGGAGGTGATCGCCAGGAACCGGGCCTGCTCGCCGTGGACCTCGAAGGTGGCCGGCGTGCCGGCGGGGACGACGACGAGCCCGCCGGGCTCGAGGTCGTAGCCGGTTCCGTCGACGAGGGCGGTGATCCGGCCTTCCAGCAGGTAGAGCACCCCGCTCCACGGCGAGACGTGCGGGGGCGCGGCCGGCATGCCGGGTGCGACGACCTCGAAGACCTCGAAGGTCCCGCCGGGGTCGTGCACGGCGGCCTTGACGACGTGGTCGCCGTCGATCATGTGGTGGTGCCGGCCCTCCCCGGGCCGGACGTGGGTGGCGCTCACGGCTCCTCCTGTCCTCGGGTGCTGTCCTGGGGTGCCGACAGCCTGCGGCGGGGGAGCGGCGCGGGGACGAGTGGTGGGCTACCCGAGTTCCAGGCCGAGGACGTCGGCGAGCGCGGTCCGCTCGGGGACGCCGAGCTTGTGGCCGGCGCGGTACAGGTGGCCCTCGACGGTGCGCACGGAGACCGTCAGCCGTTCGGCGATGGCGCGGTTCGACAGGCCCCGCGCGGCGAGGACGACGACCTCGCGCTCGCGGGCGCTCAGCGGCAGCGGGCGCAGCGCGCTGGCCAGGGCGGGGGTGCGGGCGCCGGAGCGGGCGGCCAGCGCCTCCGCGAGCGCGGCGGCGGTCAGCGCCGAGCCCTGCCGCCCGCCGCGGCGGTGCGCGTCGGCGGCCTGCGCGGCGGCGTCGCCGGCGGCGACGAGGTCGCCGAGGCGCTCCCAGTCCAGCGCGGCCCGGTGCAGCGCCTCGCCGTCCTGCGCGGCGAGGGCGTGGGCGTGGGTGGCGGCGAGGGAGGCCCGGGGGCTGAGGGGGGCCAGGGCGCTCAGGCGCGCCAGCGCCGCGCCCGCGTCGCCGAACTGGACGGCGCTCTGGCGGGCGAGCACCTCGTAGGCGTCGGCGCCGTCCGCGCGGGCCAGCTCGGCCGCGGCGCCGGCGTACGCGACCGCCTCGGTGGTGGCGCCCTCGGCGGCGGCACCCCAGGCGCGCGCGAGCAGGTCGTCGGGTGCGTAGACGCGGTAGGCGGGGTGCTGTTCGGCGGTGAGGCCGGCCAGCAGGCCGGTCAGCAGGGGAGCGGCCGGTCCCGCCTCGCCGGCCTGCCCCAGCGCCGTGGCCAGCAGGGTGCGGCAGCGGAAGCGGAACTCGTGCCCGGAGTCCGCCAGCCCCGCCCACGCCTCGCGCAGCAGCTCCAGCGCGTCGCGCAGCCGGCCGGCGGCCAGGGCGGCGTGCCCGGCGACGACCAGCCCCATCCACCGCGCCGGGCCCGGCAGGTCCGCGGAGGCGGCGCGCACGGCGCGCACCCGCTCGGCGGCGCGCTGCGGCGAGCCCGCCAGCCGGTGCCCGAGCACCTGGGAGTCCACCAGCCCGAACACGGGCACGACGGCGGGCACGTGCCCGGCGTCGAGCCCGCCGACGGCGGCGGCCTGCTCCAGCAGCTGCGCCCGCCCGGTGACGGCGCTCGCCGCGGAGACCGCCGAGGCGGCCAGGACGCGCGCCAGGTCGTCGGGCAGCGCCTCGCGCAGCAGGCGCGGGCCGCGCTCGAGCACGTCGCCCAGCTCGCCGAGGGAGGCGGCCACGGCCAGGGACATCCCCGCGACGTGCAGGGGCAGGGCACCGGTGGCGCCGGCCGCGTCCAGCGCCCGGCGGGCGTCCCCGGGGCGGGCCATCGTCCACAGCAGGTTCCCGGTGCGGTGCAGCTGCGCCATCGCGCGCACCGCGGCGTGCGGAGCGCGCGCGGCCAGGTCCACGAGGATCGCCTCGGCCTCCTCGCCGCGGCTGAGCCACGACAGCGCCGCGGCGTGCACGAGCAGGGCGGCGGGCTCGCCGGTGCGCGCGGCCGCGCGCGCCAGCCGCTCGGCCAGCGGCAGGTCGTGCAGCCGGGTGGCCGCCTCGGCCGCGCGCAGGAACAGCGCCGGGTCCGCGGGCAGGTCGGAGTCGAGCACCAGCACCGCGCGCGGGATCGGGTCCGCCGCCGGGTCGAGCGTGAGGGCCACCCGCCCGCGCAGGCGGCGCGCGCGCAGCGCACCGGCCGCGGCGCGGCGCACCTCCCCGTACAGCGGGTGCGCCAGCCGCGCCAGAGCGCCGTCGGTGCGCACCAGGCCGCGGCCCTCGGCCTCCTCCACGTCGGCGGGCGAGGTCAGCGCGCACAGCGCGTGCAGCGCCACCGGCTCGGCCAGCGCCACCACGTCCACGACGTCGCGCACCCCCGGCGTCAGGGCGCCGATCTCGCGCTCGAGCAGGTCGGCCAGCTGCGGGGTCAGGTGCGGCCGGTCGGCCCAGCGCCAGGTGCCGGACGCGGCGGTGAAGCGGTGCGCGGCCACCTCCCCGGCCAGCAGGTGCCGCAGGAACAGCGGGCTGCCGCGCGTCAGGGCCCACAGCCGGTGCGCCGAGGCCACCTCGACCGGGCCGCCGAGCACCCGCGCGAGCAGCTGCGTGGTCGCCGCGACGTCCAGCGGGTCCAGGTCCAGGCGCGGCAGGTGCTCGTCCTTCCACAGCGACGTCACCACGTCCGGGGCCGCCTCCCCCGAGCGCAGGGTCACCAGCGCCGGCGCCAGGCGCCGCAGCACCACCCGGTGCAGCACGAGCGCGGAGTGCTGATCGAGCAGGTGCGCGTCGTCGACGACGAGCACCAGCGGCCGCTGCCGCGCCAGCCGCTCCAGCGCCCGGCCGACGGTGTCGGCGGCACCGGCCTCCGGACCGGTGTCGGGGACGTCGTCGGGGACGTCGAGCAGGCCGGCGAAGGCGCCCAGGGGCAGCGGGCGGGCCGCGGCGCTGCCGTGCGCCCACAGCACCCGCGCCCCGCGCCGGGCGGGCAGGGCCAGCGCCTCGCGGGCCAGGCGGGTCTTGCCCACCCCGGCCGGGCCCGCCACCACGACGCCGGCCGCGCCCGGCCGCACGGCCGCCGCGACCGCGCGCAGCTCGTCGTCCCGGCCGGCCAGCGGCCACGACCGCTCCACCGGACCAGGCTAGCCAGGCGCGTTCGAGTACCGCACCACTCGCGGCACCGCCGCCGGCGCGCGCCACCGTCGGTGCATGAGCACGCGAACCGTCCTCGTCACCGGCGCCGGCCGAGGCATCGGCCGCGCCACCGCCGTCCACCTCGCCCGCCGCGGCTGGCACGTGTTCGGCGGCGTCCGCACCGACGTCGCCGCGAAGGAGCTCGCCGAGGAGCCCGTCCGGGGAGCCGGCCTGCTCACCCCGGTCGAGCTCGACGTCACCGTCCCCGGGCACGTCGCCGCGCTCGAGGACGTGCTGCCCGAGCGGCTCGACGCGCTCGTGCACAACGCCGGGTACGCCGCTGCCGGGCCGGTGGAGACGCTCTCGCGCGCCGACGTGCAGCGCCAGTTCGACGTCAACGTCGTCGGCCCGCTCGCGCTGACGCGGGCGCTGCTGCCGCGGCTGCGGGAGGCCCGGGGCCGCGTGGTGTTCATCTCCTCCGTCAACGGTCGCGTCTCCTTCCCCTTCACCGGCGTCTACAACGCCTCGAAGTCCGCCCTGGAGGCCGTCGCCGACTGCCTGCGCGTGGAGCTGCGCCCCTTCGGCGTCCAGGTGGCCCTGGTCGAGCCGGGCGTGACCGCCACCGACCCGTGGCGCCGCATGGACGCGGTCCTCGACGAGCTCGAGGCCGGCCTCTCGCCGGAGCACCGCGCGCTGTACGCGCCGCACTTCGCCGGCGAGCGCCGCCTGCTCGCCCGGCTGCGGGGCGGCGCCCAGCCGCCCGAGCGCGTCGCCGCCGCCGTCGAGCGGGAACTGACCCGCCCGCGGGTGCGCCCGCGCACCCCCGTGGGCAGGGACGCCCGCGCGCTGCCGGTGCTCAAGGCGCTGCTGCCGGCGCGCGCCCTCGACGCGCTGTGGGCCCGCGGTCTCGGTGTGTGAGCCCCGGCCGGGTGTCGCCGGGGTGGCCGCGCGGTGGCTCCGAGGTGCCGGGGGGCGCCGGGGGCGGTAGGCATCGCGGGTGAGCACACGCACGGGGACCACCCCGGAGGTCCAGGTCACCGGCCTCAGACGCGCGATCAGCGGCAAGCTGCTGTTCCTCTTCATCCTCGGCGACGTCCTCGGCGCCGGGATCTACGCCCTGGTCGGTGAGCTGGCCGGTGAGGTCGGCGGCGCGATCTGGGTGCCGCTGGCGGTGGCGCTGCTGCTGGCGCTGCTGACGGCCGCCTCCTACGCCGAGCTGGTCACGAAGTACCCCCGGGCCGGCGGTGCGGCGGTCTTCGCGCAGCGCGCCTTCCGCCGCCCGCTGGTCTCGTTCCTCGTGGGCTTCTCGATGCTCGCGGCGGGCGTGACGAGCGTGGCGGGGCTCTCGCTGGCCTTCGCCGGCGACTACCTCGGGGCCCTGGTGGACCTGCCGGCGCTGCCGGTGGCGCTCGTGTTCCTCGTGGCGGTGGCGCTGCTGAACGCGCGCGGCATCAAGGACTCGTTGCGCGCCAACGTCGTCATGACCGTCGTCGAGGTCGGCGGGCTGCTGCTCGTCGTGGCGCTGGCCGTGGTGGTGCTCGGCCGCGGCGACGGCGACGCCGCTCGAGTGGTCGAGTTCGCGCCCGGGCAATCGGCCGCGGCGGGCGTCCTGGCCGCGGCCGTCGTCGCCTTCTACTCCTTCGTCGGCTTCGAGACCTCCGCCAACGTCGCGGAGGAGGCCATCGACCCGGCCCGCACCTACCCGCGCGCGCTCTTCGGCGGCCTGGCCGTCGCCGGCGTCGTGTACGTGCTCGTGGGCCTGGCCGTCTCGGCGGCCGTGGCGCCGGCGACCATCGCCGACTCCACCGGCCCGCTGCTGGAGGTCGTGCGCGTCGCCGACGTCGGCCTGCCGGACTGGCTGTACTCGCTCATCGCGCTCGTCGCGGTCGCCAACGGCGCCCTGCTCACCGCCATCATGTGCAGCCGCCTGACCTACGGCATGGCCGAGGAGGGGCTGCTGCCGAAGGTGCTCTCCCGCGTCCTGCCCGGCCGGCGCACCCCGTGGGTGGCGATCGTGGTGACCACCCTCATCTCCATGGTGCTGTGCCTGACCGGCGACCTGGGCGACCTGGCCGCCACCGTCGTGCTGCTGCTGCTCGTCGTCTTCATCAGCACCAACGTCGCCGTGCTGGTCCTGCGCCGCGACCGCGTGGAGCACCGGCACTTCAAGGCCCCGGCCGTGGTACCGGTGCTCGGCGTCGTCTCCTGCGTCGTGCTGCTCACCCAGCAGGAGGCCGACGTGTGGCTACGCGCCGCGGTGCTGCTGGCGATCGGCGCCGTGCTGTACGCGGTGACCCGCCGCGCCGTGCCCGCCGACCAGCGCGCCCGCGCCGGGCGCTGACCCGCAGGACCCCTCCGGACCCCCGCGCGGCGGCCGGGCGCCTCAGCGCCCGGCCGCCGCTGCGCCCGCGCCGTCCGTGGTGCGCGCGGCGTCGAGGTCGAACCACACCACCTTGCCCAGCCCCGCCGCCCGCGCCCCCCAGCGCGTGGCGGCCGCCTGCAGCAGCCCCACCCCGCGCCCGCTGAGCGCCTCGTCGTCGGGCGCCTGCAGCACCGGCAGCCGGTCGTTGTCGTCGCTGACCTCCACGTGCACGTCGCCGGCGGAGGCCCGCACCCGCAGCCGCGCCTCGCTGCGCCCGTGCAGGATCGCGTTGGAGACCAGCTCGCTCGTCAGCAGCACCGCGGTGTCGGCCACGTCCTCCGGCAGCCCCGCGCGGTGGCAGCACCCGCGCGTCAGGCGCCGCGCCTCGTGCGCGCAGCGCGGGTCCGCCGGCAGCGTCACGTCCAGCACCGCCCCCGCCCCGTCCGCCGCGCCGTCCCCAGCGCCGCCCCCAGCGCCGCCCCGGCGACCGCCCGCGCCCGCCCCGGCGTCGGCCGCGGGGGTGGCGGCGACGGGCGCGACGGGCGCGACGTGGGCGACCAGCACCGCCGCGTCGTCGTCCGGGCCGCCGTGGGCGCGGTCCAGCACCGCGTCGGCCCACGAACCGGCGTCGCGCCCGTCCGGGCCCGTCAGCGAGCGGGCCAGCTCCGCGATGCCCTCGTCGAGGTCCGCGCCGCGCCGCTCGACGACCCCGTCGGTGTAGAGCACCACCAGGTCGCCGGGGAAGAGGTCCACCGCGTGCTCGTGGCGCGCGCACCCGGTGTCCAGGCCCAGCAGCAGGTCGTCGCTGGAGGCCAGGCGCTGCACCGAGCCGTCGGCGCGGCGCAGCACCGGCGGCACGTGCCCGGCGTTGGCCCAGCGCAGCGTGCGCCCGGCCACCCCCGCCGTCGGCGGGGCCACCTCGGCCAGCACCGCCGTGGCCAGCGCGCTCAGGTCCAGCCCGGCCATCACCCGGTCCAGGCGCGCCAGCAGCTCCACCGGGCGGTCGTCGCCGTCGTAGGCGATGCCGCGCAGCAGGTTGCGCACCTGGCTCATCGCCCCGGCCGCCTCCTGGTCGTGCCCGGAGACGTCGCCGACCACGAGCACCGTGCCGCCGGAGCGGGTGGTGAACGCGTCGAACCAGTCCCCGCCGACCTCCGCGTCGCGGGCGGCGGGGCGGTAGCGCACCGCCACGTCCAGCCCCTCGCGCACCGGCGGGCGGGTCAGCAGGCTGCGCTGCAGCGCCTGCGCCATGCCCTGCACCGCCAGCGCCGCGGTGTGCCGCTCGCGCTCGGCCAGCACCCGCGCCAGGGCCTGCGCGCACTGCGCCGCGTGCGCGCCCAGCAGTTCCAGCTCACCGGGCGCGGGGGAGCGCTCCTCGTCCCAGGCCAGCGCCAGCGCCCCGACCGGCTCGCCGCCGTCGGCCAGCGGCAGCAGCACCCACGCGCGCCGCCCGGTGCGCGCCAGCGCCCCGCGCACCGCCGGCTCCAGCGCCGCGAGCGCCGCCGGGTCCGCCAGCACGAGCACCTCGCCGGTGCGCGCGACCCGGCACACCGGCAGCGGGCTGTCGTGCGCCACCACCGCCAGCCCGGTGCGGAAGACCTCCCCGGAGCGGGCCCCGCCGGCCAGGCGCCAGCCGCCGCCCTCGGCCGAGGCCAGACCCACGTCGTCGGCGCCCAGCGCCGCCGGGCCCTCCTCGCACACGGCCAGCTCCACGTCCTCCAGGGACGCCGCCCGCGTCAGCCGCAGCGAGAGCGCGCCCGGCGCGGGGCCGGGCCGGGGCGTGTCCGGGAGTGCGCTCACCGGGGCCTCCGCCGGCTGCCGGGGACGAGGAGCGCGGTGCGCTCGCTGGCAGGGTGCACCACCGGGGCGCCCAGCGCGAGCGCGACGTGCCGCTGCGAGCACGATCGGCACGAGCGGTCAGGAGCACCCCGCCGCGGGGGGTGTCGCGACGACGGCCCCGCCCCCCGGGCGAGGGGACGGGGCCGTGGGGTCGGAGGGCGCCGGGAACGGCGGGACGGCTCGGCGCCCGGGGCTCAGAACGCCGCGGGGTCGGTGCCGGCGCGCACGCCGGTGCCGGTGCGCTGGGCCTGCGCGGCGCGGTCCGCCTCGGCCTGCTGCTGGGCGCGCTGCTGCTCCATCGCCTGGGCGTACTGCTGCTTGACGGTGTCCATGTCGAGCGCGCGCACCTGCTCGATGAGCTGCTCCAGCGCCTGCTCGGGCAGGGCGCCGGCCTGGCCGAAGACGGGGATGCCGTCGCGGTAGGCCACCAGCGTGGGGATCGAGGTGATGCCGTAGCGCATCGCCAGCTGCTGCTGGTCCTCGGTGTCCACCTTGGTGAACGCGATGTCGCTGTGCTTCTCCGAAGCGCGCTCGAACACCGGCCCGAACTGCTTGCACGGGCCGCACCACTCGGCCCAGAAGTCGATCAGGACGATGCCGTCCTTGACGGTGTCGTCGTGCGTCTCCAGGGTCAGGGTCTGAGTGCTCATGCCGGGTGCAACCACGCGCGCCCCCTCCACCTTCCCGCTCCCCCGCCTCCCCGCGCGGGTGCGCCGATCAGCCGCGCGACCTCCACCGCCTGGGACGCGCCGGAGGGGACCACCTGCCACGGGTGGTCGCGGGCGCTGAGGTCGCCGCAGGAGCAGCGCACCGTGCGCTCGAGGTCGTCCAGGCCCTGCGCAGCCGTGGCGGCCTCTTCGGCGGTGCGCCGGACCGACACGTCCCCCCGCCCCGGAGGCCCGTCGCCGGGACCGGCCCCGAGTCCGTGCACCACCGCACCGGCAGGACCCTGCCGTGACACGGAGTTCACACGAGGGCCCTTCCTCTCGACGCTGCGTAGCGGAATCCTGTCCGGCAGGACGTCGTTCGAGCAACGGAGGCGGTTCTCGTGCCCAGCACCCTGTCCCGGCGGCTGACCGCCGAGGCCCTCGGAACGTTCTGGCTGGTGCTCACCGGCTGCGGCAGCGCCGTGCTGGCCGCCTCGTTCCCCGACGTGGGCATCGGCCTGCTCGGCGTCTCCCTGGCGTTCGGGCTCTCGGTGCTGACGATGGCCTACGCGTTCGGCCACCTGTCCGGCGGGCACTTCAACCCCGCCGTCACCCTCGGGCTGTTCCTGGCCCGGCGCACCCCCGCGCGCGACGTGCTGCCGTACGTGGTGGTGCAGGTCCTCGCCGCGATCGCCGCCGCCGCGGTCCTGTACGCCATCGCCTCCGGCGCGGACGGTTTCACCACCGGCGACGGTTTCGCCGCCAACGGCTGGGGCGAGGGGTCACCCGGCGGGTACTCCCTGGGCGCGGCGCTGGTCGCCGAGGTCGTCTTCACCGCGTTCTTCCTGCTCGTCATCCTCGGGGCCACCGACCGCCGCGCCCCGCAGGGGTTCGGGCCGCTGGCCATCGGCCTGGCCCTGACGCTGATCCACCTGGTGAGCATCCCGGTGACGAACACCTCGGTGAACCCCGCGCGCTCCACCGGCCCGGCCCTGTTCGCCGGAGGCCTCGCGCTGGAGCAGCTGTGGCTGTTCTGGCTCGCGCCGCTGGCCGGCGCCGCGCTGGCCGGGCTGGCCTACCGGTTCCTCACCGGCGACGAGGGCACCGTCGCCGCCGCCCGCGAGGGGCAGGCCGTCGACCTCGCCGCCACCGACGCCCACGACAGCACCGTCGACCTCACCTCCACCGCCGACGAGCGCGCCGAGCCCGAACCCTTCCGCTGACGGCCCGCGCGGCGCCCACCGCGGTGCCGCGACCGCCGCCTGCGGCACAGTGGGCCCGTGACGCGCCCCCGCAGCAGCTCGGCAGCCCGCGCCGCCCGCGCCGTGCGGGCCGTCGCGGTGCTGGTGGTGCTGGCCGTCGTGCTCGTCGGCGCGGACCTGGCCGCCCGCGCCTGGGCCACCGGCCGCGCCGAGCGCGAGGTGCAGCAGCGCCTGGGGCTGCCGCAGCGCCCGGAGGTCACCGTCGCGGGCGGCTCGTTCCTGCTGCAGGTGCTGCGCGGGCGCTACGAGGACGTCTCCCTCGCCGCGGCGCGGGTGCCCGGCGAGGACCTCGTGCTCGACGAGCTGAGGGTGGACCTGCCCGCCGTGCGCGCCCCGCTGCGCTCCCTGGTGGGCCGCACCGGCACCGCCGACGTGGCCGCGGGGACCTTCCGCGCCGACGTGGACTTCGGCGAGCTGGCCGGGCGGGTCGACACCGGCTCCCTGGACGTGGTGCTCTCGCGCGACGGCGACGACGTGCGGGCCACCACGACGGTGGGCGTGCTCGGCTTCGGCGTCGACCTCGCCCTGGTGGTGGAGCCGCGCTTGGAGGACGGGGTGGTGCGCCTGGTGCCGGTCTCGGCGCGCGCGGCCGGCCAGGAGGTGGCCCTGGGGCGCGCGCGGCAGCTGCTGCGCTCGGCCGGGGTGGACCTGGCCGACGGCTGGACCGTGGCGCTGGAGGAGGTGCCCGAGCAGGCGCGCGTGGAGTCCCTGGAGGTCACCGGCACCGGCGTGCGGGCGCGCGGGACGGTCCTGGCCTCCTCCGTGCCGCTGGGCTGACCCCCCG
Source organism: Kineococcus gypseus (assembly GCF_050871305.1). NCBI lineage: Bacteria > Bacillati > Actinomycetota > Actinomycetes > Kineosporiales > Kineosporiaceae > Kineococcus > Kineococcus gypseus. The sequence goes on from NZ_JBJLRD010000009.1 coordinate 70,230, forward strand.
CCCGGTCGGGCCCGGACGCACCGCGCCCCCGGACCGGTGCGGTCCGGGGGCGCGGGGGGAGCTGCTGCGTCAGAGGCCGATCTTGCCGGCCAGGCCGCCGAGGCCGCCGCCGCCCTGGTCGCCGCCACCGCCGCCGGTGAACTTGGCGATGAGCTCGGACGGCTCCACGCCGAACTTGCCGAGCAGGTCGGCGTGCTGATCGGTGTCGACCTGGCCGGGCAGCTCGGAGTCGGCCTGCTGCGCCTTGCCGTCGTCGTTGAACTTCTCCCGGATGAGCTGGAGGATCAGCTCCTTGGGGATCTGCACGGTCTCCTCCTCCTGCGGGATCTACTGCTGACGCCCCCACCCTGCCCCGGCCGCCACCGGCGCGCACCCGGAGCGCGCGCCGTTCCCGGTGCGCTGCGCCCGCGACCTCGCCCCCGCCCGGGCGCCGGCGTCGCGGGTCCCCCGGCGCGCGACCCCCTGGCGCCGCCGGGGCCGCCGGGGTCACCCTGCCCCCGTGGCACCGCGGTTCACCTCACGCCTGGACGACGTCGACTGGGACGCGCTGGACCTGGCCCTGCGCGCCGACCGGTTCTCCAACGGCCGCACCCCCGCGCAGCTGCAGCGCTCGTGCGAGAACTCGCACGCGGTCGTCCTCGCGCTCGACGACGCACCGCCGGGCGGGGCCGGCCGCGCGGCGGTGGTGTCCATGGGGCGCCTGCTCAGCGACGGCGTGTGCAACGCCTACCTCGTCGACGTGTGGACCTCCTCGGCGCACCGCCACCGCGGCCTGGCCACCGCCGTGGTGCGCCGGCTGCTCCAGACCGTGCCCGGCCAGCACGTCGGGTTGTGGACCGAGCACGCGCGCGGGTTCTACGAGCGGCTCGGGTTCACCCCGGAGGCCGGCGGGATGAGCACCGTCGTGGGCGACTGGCTCGGGCGGATCCCGCCGCGGCCCGCCGGCGGCTGAGGCGCGGCTCGACCCCGCTCAGCGCCGGTCAGCGCCGGGGCGGCGCCCGCCGCGCCCGCCGGTGGGCAGCAGCCCCACGGCCACCGCGACGGCGAGGCCCACGGCCAGCGCCACCGGCGCGCTGCCCAGCGCGCTCCCGAGGGTCAGGGCCAGGGCGGTCGCCAGGGCGAGGCCGACGCCCCAGCGGGCGCCGGCGGTCGAGCGCGGTCCAGTGCTGTTCGCCATGCCCCCAGGGTGCCCCGCTGGCGCGCCCGGCGCCTCGCCCGGCCGGGTCCGGTCCGCGCCGGCGAACCCCTCCGATCGGCGGACCCCTCCGTGGTCCACCCGACCCACCCCCGCCCGCCACCGCCCGCCCCGCCCGCTGGCGCCCGCCCGGCGGCGCTGCCAGGCTCGCCCGGCGGCAGCGGCAGCGGCAGCGGCGGCGGTGCGAGCGGGGGAGGGGCCGTGGTGCGGGGCGAGCGGGACGAGCCGGGCGGACCCGACGCGCACGACGAGGTCACCCGGCGGGTGCTGGGCGCGGTGCTGGCCCTGCAGCGGCGGTCCTGGGAGCAGGGCGTCGTCTCGCACGCCCTCATCGACCTCGGCGAGCACGCCCTGGCCCGCGCCGCCGCGCGCGGGGCGGTGCTGCTGCAGGCGAGCGACGGGCGCCTGGCCGACGTGGACGAACCCGGCCTGGTCAACAGCGGCGCCGCCCTGGAGGCCGTCGCGCTCGCCGCGCGCTCCGGCGGCGACCCCGTGCTGGCCGCCGCCCACGAGCGCCAGCTGCGCTGGCTGCTGCACGAGTGCCCGCGCGCCGACGACGGCACCCTGTTCCACCTCGCCGGCGGCCGGCAGGTGTGGGCGGACACCGTCTACATGGTCGTGCCCGCCCTGGCCGGTGCCGGGCACCTGCCCGAGGCGCTGGCCCAGCTCGAGGGGCACCGCCGGCGCCTGCAGGACGAGCGCGGGCTCTACGCGGCGCGCTGGGACGAGGACGCCGGCGCGCTGGCCGACGCGCGCGCCTGGGGCACCGGCAACGGCTGGGTCGTCGCCGCGATCGCCCGCACCCTGCACCTGCTGGGCGAGGACGCCGGGCGGCACCGCGAGCCGCTGGCCGCGCACGCGCGCGAGGTCCTCGACGCGTGCCTGCGCCACCGCCGCCCCGACGGCACCTTCGGCGACGTGCTCGACGACCCCGCCTCGTTCCCCGAGGTGAACGTGGCGCAGATGCTGGCGTACGCGCTGCTGACGGGGGCGGCCGACGGCTGGCTGGGCGCGGACGCGGCCGCGACCGGGCGCGAGCTGCTGGCCGCGGCGCGCGAGCACGTGGACGACGACGGGCTGGTCACCGGGGTGTGCGGGGCGCCGGCCTTCGAGGGCCCCGGCGTCTCCGCCGAGGCGCAGGCCTTCCACCTGCTCGCCGTGGCGGCCGAGCGGCGCGCGGCGGGGCTCCCCCAGGGTCCCGGGGCGTGAGCTGCCTGCCGGCCCCCGACCGCTACGACTCCGTGCCCCACCGCCGCTGCGGGCGCAGCGGCCCGCTGCTGCCGGCGGTCCCGCCGGGTCTCTGGCACGACGTCGGCGACGACGAGCCGGTGATCTCCACCAGGGCCGGCTGGGACGTGTGGCCCGGCCCCTGCGGCGACCGCGGTTCGCGCGAGCACCTCACGGCCTCGCGGGAGCAGGCGCGGCGGGCGGGCGACGCGAGCGCCCGACCCGTCGCGCGCGGGCCGGGGTGCGGACCGGCGCCCCGGCCCGCGCGGTCCGGTCCGGTCGGTCCCGCTCGGCCGGTCAGTCCAGCTCGGCCGTGCTGGGCAGCGTGCTCGCGCGCACCGGGACGAACGCGATCACCGCACCGGCGAAGGCGAGCAGCAGGTGCACCGTGCTCGTGGGCCAGTTGGCGTTGAGGACGTTGACGTCGGCGGTGGCCGAGTACGCGAACAGCGCGATCCCGGCGGCCACCAGCAGCAGCCCGTACCCGCGCGCCCGGCGCGCGCCGGTGCGGGCCAGCAGGCCCAGCGCCCCCAGCACCAGGTGCAGCACGTTCGCCAGCGGGTTCACGGCGAAACCGATCACCTGCTGCTCGTGGGTGCCGCCCGTGACGTCGCCGAAGCCGGTCACCAGGAACCCGCCCAGGCCCAGCAGGACCAGCAGGACGCCCACGATCAGCGACAGGTGCTGCCCCGCCGTGGTGCGCGGCCGCTGCACCCCCGCCTTGCCCGCCGTGTTCAGGCTCATGCACTCCAGGTGCCCCGGGCGGCACCGGCTGAAACCGCCGCGCCGCCCGGGCCCGCCGCGCCCGGAGCGAGCGCCGCGCGGCGCGGCAGCGTGAAGCGCACCGTCGTGCCCCCGCCGGGCGTGCCCTCGACGCGGATGGTGCCGCCGTGGCGGGCCACGATCCGCCGGCACGTGGCCAGCCCGATGCCGTGCCCCTCGCGCGCGGCGGGGTCCACCTGCACGTGCATCTCGAACACGCGCTCGCGGTGCTCGGCGGGGATGCCGATGCCGTTGTCCGCCACGGCGACCTCCCAGCCGCCGTCGCCGTCGGGGGCGGCGCCGACGCGCACCGCGCACGGGCGGCGCTCGTCGCGGTACTTCACGGCGTTGCCGACGAGGTTCTGCAGCAGCTGGCGCAGCAGCACCGGGTCCGCGTGCACCTCGGGCAGGTCCGCGGGCACCTCCACGACCGCGCCGGCCGCGCGCACGGCCGCGTCGAGGTCGTGCACGGCCAGGCGCGCCACCTCCGCCAGCTCGGTGCGCTCGGCGCGCACCGCGCCGCCGGTGCGCGAGGCGCGCAGCAGCGAGTCCATCAGGTCCGTCATGCGCTCCACGCCGCGCCGGGCGGTGCGCACCCACTCGCGGCCCTGCTCGCCCAGGGCCTCGCCGTGCACGTCCCCGATCAGCTCCAGGTAGCCGGAGACCACCGCCAGCGGCGAGCTGAGGTCGTGGCTGGCGACGCCGGCGAACTGCTCCAGCTCGGTGTTGGAGCGCTCCAGCTCCTCGCCGCGGTCGGCGAGCTCCTGGGTGCGCTGGGCCAGCTCCACGTGGGCGGCCACCAGGGCCTGCTCGCGGGCGCGCTCGGCGGTCACGTCGTGCATGACCGCGACCGCGCCCAGGACGGTGCCGTCCGCGGCGCGCACCACGCGCCCGGAGCACGCCAGGCGCCGCGGGCGGCGCCCGGCGACCGCGACGACGACCTCGAGGTCCTGCACGAAGCCCTCGCGCAGCGCGCGCTGCACCGGCACGCGGTGCGCGGGCAGCGCCGTGGCGCCGTCCGGGCCGAGCACGACGCAGGAGCCGTCGCGCCCGGCGGCGTCCAGGGCGCCGGGGTCGGCGTCGGCGTCCAGGCCGTGCCAGGCGCGGGCGGTGGCGTTGAGCAGCACCGGGCGCCCGTCGGGGTCGACGACGACGACGCCGGCGCCGGTGCCGTCGAGCACCGCCGCCGTGAAGCGCTCGCGCTCCTCGGCGGCCGCGGCCTGGGCGCGCACCCGCTCGCGCAGCGCGTCGCGCTCGGTGCGCACGCGCACCAGGGCCAGCCCGGCGAGGGCGGCCGCGCCGGAGGCCGCCGCGCCCAGCGCGAGCGGGACCACCCCGGCGCTCACCAGCCCACCGGCCCGTCCACCGCCACCGCCGCGCCCGGGTCCACCGCGGCGGCGAACTCCTCCGCCAGCGCGCCGAACGTCGCGCACGTGCGCTCCACCTCCTGCCGCAGGGCCTCCAGCCGCCCCGCCGCCGGTGGCCGGTCGGCGCGGGCGTCCTCCTCCAGCGCGGCGCACAGCCCGGCCAGGCGCTCGGCGCCGAGGTTGGCCGCCGAGCCCTTCAGGGCGTGCGCGCGCGTCTCCACCTCGCGCGCGTCCCCGCCGTCCAGCGCCCGGCCCAGCTCCTCCACCGCGCCCGGGGCGCGCTGGACGAACGAGGTGAGCAGCTGGGCGAACAGGGCGCGGTCGGCGTCGGTGTCCGCCCCGCCCAGGTCGGCGATGCGGGCGCGCACCGCCACCTCCAGCGGCACCTCCAGCGGCACCGCGAGCGCCGGCACCTCCACCGGCGCCTCGACCGGCGCCTCGACCGGCGCCTCGACCGGCGCCTCGACCGGCGCCTCGACCGGTGCGTGGGCCGGCGCGTCGGCGGGCGCGTGCGCCGGTGCGCCCGCCGCGCGGGTGCCGGCCAGGGCGGCCTGCAGCTCGCGGGCGCGCACGGGCTTGGTGAGGTGGTCGTCCATGCCCGCCGCCCGGCACGCCTCGCGGTCCTCGGACAGCACGCTGGCCGTCAGGGCCACGATGCGCGGCTGGTGCTCGGCGGGCACCTCCTCGCGGATCAGCCGGGTGGCGCGCACGCCGTCCAGCACCGGCATGTGCAGGTCCATGAGGACCACGTCGTAGCGCCGCGCGCGCACCGCCTCCAGCGCCTGCCGGCCGTCGGCGACGGTGTCGACGTCGTGGCCGAAGCGCGCCAGCAGCAGCTGCGCGACCTTCTGGTTGACCGGGTTGTCCTCGGCGAGCAGCACCCGCAGCGGGGCGCCGGCGCGCGCGGGGGCGTCCCCGCCCGCGATGCTCGCGGCGGCCGCACCGGTCGCGGGTGCACCGGTCGCGGGTGCGCCGGTGCGCGGGGTGCGCGCCGGGCCGGTGAGCAGCTCGCGCAGCGCCCGCTCCAGCTCGGCGGCGCGCACCGGCTTGCTCAGCACGGCGTCGACGGCGCCGGCCGCCGCGCCCGAGGGGTGGCGCTGCCCGCTGGTCAGCAGCAGCAGCGGCAGCTCCCGCCCGGCCGGCAGCGCGCGCAGCGCGGTGGCCAGCTGCTCGCCGTCGGTGCCGGGCATGTGCATGTCCACCAGCGCGCCGTCGAAGGTGCGGCCCGCGGCCACCAGCGCCAGCGCCTCCCCGGCCCCGGCCACGCCGGTGCAGGTGGCGCCCCAGCCGCGCAGCTGCAGCTCCAGCACGCGGCGGTTGGTGGCGTTGTCGTCCACCACGAGCAGCTCGCGCCCGGCCAGCTCGGCGCGCGGGTGCGCCGGCGCGGCCGGCGCGGTGGCCGCCTCGGCCAGCGGCACGCGCAGCGCGAAGGTCGAGCCGACGCCGGGGGTGCTGTCCACGCCCAGCGCACCGCCCATCGCCCCGGCCAGCCCCGCGCAGATCGCCAGGCCCAGGCCCACCCCGCCGCGCGGGTCGTACGGGTCGCGCGGGGCGAAGGAGCGGAACAACCGCGCCACCTCGGCGGCGGGGATGCCCGTGCCCGTGTCGCGCACCGAGAAGCGCAGCACCGGCGGCGCACCCGCGCCGGCGGGAGCGACGGCGGGGGTCACGGCGGGGGTCACGGCGGGAGCCGCGTCGAGGGCCACGTCGAGGGCCACCTCGCCGCGCCAGGTGTGCGCCACGGCGTTGCGCAGCAGGTGCACCAGGACCTGCTGCAGCCGGGCCGCGTCACCGCGCACCACCGCCGGCACCGCGGCGGCGACGTCCACGAGCAGCTCCAGGCCCTTGCCGGCGGCGTCCTGGCGCACCGCGCCGGCGGCGGCCTCGACGCAGGCGCGCACCTCGAACGGCTCGTCGGCCAGGCGCAGGCTGCCGGACTGCAGCTGCGAGAAGTCCAGCACCTCGTCGATGACGAGCAGCAGCGCGTCGCCGCTGTCGCGCACCGTCTCGGCCAGCTCGCGCTGCTGCTCGCTCAGCGGGCTCTGCAGCAGCAGGTCGGTCATCCCGACCACGGCGTTCATCGGGGTGCGCACCTCGTGGCTCATCGTCGCCAGGAACGCCGACTTGGCCCGGTCCGCCTCGACGGCCTTGTCGCGCGCGGAGACCAGCGCCTCCAGCGCGGTGTTCACCGCCTCGCCGACGGCGACGATCTCCGCGGGACCGCCCAGCGCGGCGGTGCGGTCGACCCGCCCGGCGGCCAGCTGCTCGGCGGCGGCGGCCACCCGCTGCACGGGGCGCACCAGGCGGCGCACCACCCAGGTGGTGCCCAGCGCCAGCAGCAGCACCGAACCGGCGGTGCCGAGCACGATGACGGCGCGGGTGCGGGCGGCGTCGGCGGCCGCGACGCCCTGCTGGGCGGCCAGCAGCTCGCGCTCGGAGGCCTCCAGCTCGTCCAGGGCGGCGGTGGTGCGGCGCATGGCCCTGCGCCCGGCGTCGGTCGCGATGACCTCGCGGGCGGCCTCGAAGCCGGCGGTGCGGCGCAGCTCGATGGTCGCGGCCATCTCGGACAGCTTGGCCTCGACCGCCTCGCGCACCCGGGCGTTGGCCTCGGCGCCGGCGGCGGTGCCGCCGGTGCGCGCGGCCAGCTCGCGCACGGCCGGGTCGATGTCGTCGACGGCGGCCTCGTACGGCTCCAGGTAGTACTCGCGCCCGGTGATGACGTAGCCGCGCTGGCCGCGCTCGGCGTCGCGCAGCAGCACGCGCAGCTCGGCGATGCCGTCGAGGTCGGCGTGGGTGCGCTCGACCCGCGCGCCCTGGGCGACCAGGGCGTGGATGCGCGCGTAGGCGCTGCCGCCCACGAGCAGCAGCGCCGCCAGCGCCAGGACCAGGCCCGCGGTGAGGACCCGGGCCACCGACCAGGGGGGCCGGGGCGCCGCCCGCCGGGCGCTCACCAGCCGGTGCTGGTGCCGGCGGGGACCAGGGCCTGCTCGATCGCCGAGCACAGCGCGCTCAGCACGACCGGCTTCGTCAGGTACACCGCCCCCAGCGCGCGCCCGGCCTCGATGTCGGCCGGCTGCACGCGCCCGCTGAGGAAGACCACCGGCAGGCCCGCGAAGCGCTCGTCGGCGCGCAGCTCGCGCACCATCTCCAGGCCCGTGGTGCCCGGCAGGGTCACGTCGCTGACCAGCACGTCCGGCGCGCCGCGCTCGTCCAGCACCGCGCGCGCCTCCGCGGCGGAACCGGCGCCCAGCACCCGGTGCCCGGCGGCGCGCAGCCGCAGGTCGAGCAGCGTGCGGATGTCCGCGTCGTCCTCGACGACCAGCACCTTGGCCATGTCGGGTCCCTCCGGGGTTCGTCTCGTGCGGTTCTCGTGCGGGTCCACAGCGACGCCGTCCCCGCCCCGGGGGGCATCGGCACCGGCGGGCCCGGGGTTGAACGCCCAGCGACGACGCGTGGACCGGGACGGTGCCGCCGGCCGGGCGCGTGCTCACCGACGGTGACCACCGTGCTCAAGACCGCCGCGTCCGGCTCCGAAGACCACCACGGCGCGGTTCGGCAGCGAGCCGCCTCCGCGCCGGTCCCACGACCGAGCGAGAGGACGACCGACGTGCACCACCCCGGCGTCGCTCCCCGTGCCCCGCGCGCCGCCCCGCACCGTGCCCCGCACCGTGCCCCGCGCGCCGCGCTGCGCACCGCGCTGGCCTCGGCCGGCTGGGCCGCCGCCTCCGGCGCCGGGCTGCTGCTGAGCCGGCACACCGTCCCCGACGGCGGTGCCCTCGCGCTCGTCTCGGCCGGCTCCGGGCTGGCGGCCGTGTGGTTCGCCGCCCCGCGCCGCCCCCTCGCCCGCGCCCTGGACGCGGCGCTGCTGGCGGCCGTCAGCGTCCTCGTGCACCTGCACACCGGCGCCACCGGCCTCGTGGCCGCCTCCGCCAGCGCCGCGGTCGTGGTGCAGACGCTCCTCTTCACCGCCCTGCTGCGCCGCTGGTGCCCCGGCGCCGGCCCGGCCCGGCCGCTGCTGGGGGTGCGCGCGCTGGTGCGGCTGCTGGCCGCCGTGGGCGTGGCCGTGCTCGCCGGCGCGCTGATCGGGCCCACCGCCGCCTGGTGGGACGCCGGGCGCGCGACGTGGCTGGACCTGCCGGTGTGGGTGGCGCGCAACGGCCTGAGCGTGCTGCTGCTCTCGTGCGCGGGCCTGCGCCTGGCCGCCGGCAGCGGGCGCTGCGCGCCGCGCGCCGCGCGCCCGGCCGGTGCCGAGCGCCCCCGCTGGGCCGAGGGCACCGCGGTCTTCGCGCTGACCGCCGCCGCGTACGCGGCGCAGTTCGCGCCCGTGGGCGGCCTCTCGCTGGTCTTCCTGCTGCCCGTGCTGACCGTGTGGGCGGCGCTGCGCTGCTGCAGCCGCACCGTCGTGTGGCACTGCCTGCTCACCGGCACCGCCGCCGTCGTGCCCACCCTGCTCGGCCACGGCCCGTTCGCCGGCGTGGCCGACCCGGCGCTGCGCGCCCTGGTGGTGCAGGCCTTCGCGTGCGTGACGGCCGTCATCGGCCTCGTGCTCGCCCTGGGCCGCGACGAGCGCGACGCGCTGCTGGCCGACGTGCGCGCCCGCGCGGAGGAGTCGCGCCGGCAGGCCGAGAGCGCCGAGCTGCTCAGCGGGGCGCTGCGCTCCCTCAACGCCGCCGAGGACGCCCGCGAGGTGCTGTGCGAGGTGACCGCCCGCACCACCGGCGCCGACGCGGTGCACCTGGTCGAGCCCGACGGGCGCGGCGCGCTGGTCACCCGCGCCGTGTGGGGCGAGGGCGCCACCGCCCTCTCCGTGCCCGCGGGCGAGGGGGGCGCGCTCACCGAGGCGTTCCGCAGCGGCGAGCCGCGCTTCGAGGTCGGCCCGCCCGCCCTCCCCGGCGCCGCCTCGGCGGCCCACCAGCCGATCACCACCGCGGGCGGGCGCACCGCCGGGCTGCTCGTCATGTGCTGGCGCGAGCCCCTGGCGGAGCTGCCGGCCCCCGCGCGGGCGCTGGTGTCCGTGCTGGCGCTGGAGGCCGCGCACGGCATCGAGCGCGCCGACCTGCTCACCCAGCTGGCGCTGGCCGCCGAGCGCGACCCGCTGACGGGGCTGGCCAACCGGCGCCGCTGGGACGAGACGACCGCGCAGGAGATCGCCCGCGCCGTGCGCTCGGGGCTGCCGCTGTCCTTCTGCCTGGTCGACCTGGACCACTTCAAGCGCTACAACGACACGCAGGGCCACCTGGCCGGCGACGCGCTGCTGCAGGAGTTCGCCACCGCCGCCTCCGGGTGCCTGCGCGAGGTGGACACCCTGGCGCGCTGGGGCGGGGAGGAGTTCGTCCTGGCGCTGCCCGGGTGCAGCGCCGCCGGGGCGCGCGCCGTGGCCGACCGCATCCGCGCCGTCGTCCCGCGCGGGCAGACGTGCACGATCGGCGTCGCGCAGTGGCAGCCCGGCCTCAGCGCCGCCGAGGTGATCGCCCTGGCCGACCTGGCGCTGTACGAGGGCAAGGCCGCCGGGCGCGACACCACCGTCGTCAGCGACGTCGCCCTGCCCGGCGCCGTCGCGCGCTAGCCGCCCCCGCCCTCCCCGCCCCTCCCGCCCCCTCCCGGGGGCGCGCCGCGCCGGTGCTAGGTTCGCGACCGACACGGGGTGCCCCGCGAGGGGCTGAGATCACACCCGTCGAACCTGACGCAGGTAGTGCTGACGAAGGGATGTCACGGCGTGGGAGCCGTCAGTACCCCCGCGCGCCCGAGCGCGCAGCAGGTCGCGGACGTCCGCGACGCCGTCGCCCGCGAGCACCCGCTGGTGCAGTGCCTGACGAACTCGGTGGTCACCACGATCACCGCGAACGTGCTGCTGGCCGCCGGTGCCGCGCCCGCGATGGTCGACAACCCCCGCGAGGCCGCGCAGTTCGCGCGCCTGGCCTCCGCGGTGCTGGTCAACGTCGGCACCCTGGACGACGAGCGGGCCCGCGCCATGGCGCTGGCGGCCGAGGCGGCGCGCGGGGCCGGCACCCCGTGGGTGCTGGACCCCGTGGCCGTCGGCGGGCTGGCCTTCCGCACCTCGGTGGCCCGCGAGCTGCTGCAGCACCGCCCGGACGTGGTGCGCGCCAACGCCTCCGAGGTGCTGGGCCTGGAGGGCTCCGGCACCGGCGGGCGCGGGGTGGACTCCACCGCCGGCGCCGAGGACGCCCTGGCCGCCGCGCACCGCCTCGCCGAGCGCACCGGCGGCGTCGTGGCCGTCTCCGGCGAGGTGGACGTCCTCGTGCACGGCGGGCGCGAGGTGCGCGTGCGCGGCGGCTCCCCGCTGCTGACGCGCACCACCGGCGCCGGCTGCGCGCTGGGCGCGCTGGTCGCCGCGTGCACCGCCGCGGCCGGCGACCCGCTGCTGGGGGCGGTGACCGCGCACGCCCACGTGGCGCTGGCCGCCGAGCGCGCCGCCGCCCGCGCCGGCGGGCCCGGCTCCTTCGCCGTCGCGTGGGTCGACGAGCTCGACGCCGTGGACGCCGCCGCGCTGCGCGCCGACGTCGAGCGCGGCGGGCGGCTCGCGTGAGCGCGCGCGTGCCGTCCACGCGCGTCCCGTCGCTGTACCTGGTCACCGACAGCGCGCTGTGCGGGCCGCGCGGGGTGCCCGCCGTGGTGCGCGCCGCCGTCGCCGGCGGGGTGGACGCGGTGCAGGTGCGCGAGAAGGGCGCGAGCGACCGCGACCTGCTGGCCCTGGTGCGCGCGGTGCAGGAGGTGCTGGAGGGCACCGGCGTGCCGCTGCTGGTGGACGACGCCGTGGACGTCGCGCTGGTCGCCGGCGCCGACGGCGTGCACCTGGGCCAGTCCGACCTGCCCGCCGAGGACGTGCGCCGCCTGCTCGGCCCGCAGATGCTGCTGGGCCTGTCCGTCTCCACCGTCGAGCAGGCGCGCGCGGTGCCCCCCGGCGTCGTGGACCACCTCGGCGTCGGGCCCGTGCACGCCACGCCCACCAAGACCGACGCGGCCGCCCCCCTGGGCGCCGGGGGCGTGCGCGCCGTCGTCGAGGCCGCCGCCGGCACCCCGTGCGTGGCCATCGGCGGGATCGGCGCCGCGAACCTGCACGAGCTGCGCGGCACCGGCGTGGCCGGGGTCTGCGTCGTCTCCGCGGTGTGCGCGGCGCCCGACCCGCGCGCGGCCGCCTCAGCCCTGCGCGCCGCGTGGGCCGCGCCGTCCGGTGCGGGGGTGGCCCGGTGAGCGCGCGCGTCGCCTTGAGCGTGGCCGGCAGCGACCCCAGCGGGGGAGCGGGCGTGCAGGCGGACCTGAAGACGTTCGGCGCGCTCGGCGCCTACGGCACCGCCGTGCTCACCGCGCTGACCGCGCAGAGCACCCGCGGCGTCGCCGCCGTGCACGTGGTGCCCGCCGCGTTCGTGCGCGAGCAGCTGGAGGTGCTGCTCGACGACGTGACCGTCCACGCCACCAAGACCGGGATGCTCGCCGACGCGGCGATCACCCGGGCGGTGGCCGCCGTGCTGCGCGAGCGCCGCCCCGGCCCGCTCGTGGTGGACCCCGTCATGGTCGCCACCAGCGGCGACCGGCTGCTGGACGCCTCCGCGGTCGCGGCCGTGCGCGACGAGCTCGTGCCGCTGGCGGACCTGGTCACCCCCAACGTGCCCGAGGCGGCGGTGCTGCTGGGCGCCGAGCCGGCCCGCGACGAGGAGGAGGTCGCCGCCCAGGCCGAGGAGCTGATGCGGCGCACCGGCACCGCGGTGCTGCTCAAGGGCGGGCACCTGCACGGCGAGGAGAGCGTCGACGTGCTCGCCGAGCCCGGCGGCACCCACCGCGTCGCGCGCCCCCGGCTGCGCACCCGCAGCACCCACGGCACCGGCTGCACCCTCTCCTCGGCGATCACCGCCGTCGCTGCGCGCGGCGAGGGCGTCCCGGCGAGCTGGCTGCCGCTCGTGCAGGAGGCGCGCGACCACCTGCAGGGCGCGCTCGCCGCGGCCGACGCCCTGCGCGTCGGCTCCGGCAACGGCCCCCTGGACCACTTCTTCGCCCACCACCGGGAGCAGCGCCCGTGAGCTTCACCGACGAGGCGTGGGCGCGCACCGCGCACCTGCGCGCCGCGATCGACGGCTGCCGCTTCCTGCGCGAGCTGGGCGCCGGCACCCTGGACCCGGCGGTCTTCCGCCACTACCTGGAGCAGGACGCGCTGTACCTGGCCGGGTACGGGCGGGCGCTGGCGCTGCTGGCCGCGCGCGCCCCCGACGTGGCGGCGGCCGCGTTCTGGGCCTCCTCCGCGCAGGGCGCTGCCGTCGTCGAGACCGCCCTGCACGCGGACCTGCTCGGCTCCGGGGCGCTGCCGCCGTCCGAGGCGGCGGGCGGGGGAGCGGTGCTCGCCTCGCCCACCACGCAGGGCTACGTCTCCTACCTGGTGGCCACCGCGGCCACCGCCCCGTACGCGGTGGCCGTCGCGGCGGTGCTGCCCTGCTTCTGGGTCTACGCCGACGTCGCGCGCCGCCTGGCCGGCTCGGCGGCGGCCGTCCTCGACGCCGGCGCCGAGCACCCCTACGCGCGCTGGATCGCCGCCTACGACGCCGAGGGCTTCCACGCCTCGGTGGCCACCGCCCGCCGCCTGGCCGACGAGGCCGCCGCCGCCGCGGGCGACCCCGCGCCGCTGCACGAGGCGTTCGCCACCGCCACCCGCTACGAGTTCCTCTTCTGGGAGACGGCCCTGGACCGCGAGGGCTGGTCGCTGCCGCTGACGGCGCCCGTCCCGGCCTGACCCGCCCGGCCGGTGGCGGGGCGCGGCGCGAGCGCGTCGGCCAGGCGGGCCACCCGCGGGTCGTCGCCGCCGGCCAGGCACAGGTCGAACGAGGGGGCGGCACGCAGCGCGACGGGCACGCACCGCGGCGAGCGCGGCGGCGGGGGAGCGATGAGCAGGGCGATCCCGGCGCCCGCCTCGACGAGGGAGACCGCGGTGGGCAGGTCCCACGCCTCGTGCACGTCGCCGGCCCGTCCGTCCGCCGCCCCGAGCCAGAGGTCGATGCCGCGCCGCAGCCCCGGTGCCTGCGCGCGCGGGTGCAGGACGAGCGGTTCACCGGCCAGGTCCGCGCGGGTCAGGGCGGGACCGCCCGCCAGCCGGTGGGCGACGGGGACGAGCGCGACCAGCGGGTTGCGCGCCAGCAGGCGCAGCGCCAGGCCCGTCAGGCGCTGCCCGCTGGACGCCGGCCTGAGCAGTCCCGCGTGCAGCTCGCCGGTGAGCAGCGCGGGCACCTGCTGCCCGGTGGTCAGGGCGCGCAGCTCCACGCCGACCCGCGCGCCGGCCGCCGCGGCCAGCAGGCGTGCCGTCCAGCCGCGCGCGGCGGAGGGCACGTACCCCACGCGCAGCGGCGGGGGGTCGTCGTGGTGCTCGCGCAGGCGCCGGGCGGCGCGGTCCACGGCATCCACCGCGGCGCGGTAGTGCTCGACGACCAGGGCGCCCGCCGGCGTGGGGCGCGGCGGGCGGGCGGAGCGGTCGACCAGCTCGCAGCCCGCCTCGGCCTCGATGCGGGCGACGCGGCGGCTGACCGAGGGCTGCGAGATGCCCAGGTCCGCGGCGGCGGCGCCGAAACCTCCGCCGTCCAGGACGGCGAGCAGGGCCCGCAGCGCGTCGACGTCCACCGGACCTCCATGCGTGGTGCGTATGTGAGCGGTGAGTCTATGCATTGGACGGACCGCGCTCCCGTCCGCTGCGCTGTCCCGCGTCCGCACGCCGAGGACCACCACGAGCAGCAGGAGCGAGGACCACCGTGCCCACCCGTGCCTTCCCCCTGACCCCCGAGCCCGTCCACGTGCCCGACGAGGTGCTGGACGACCTGCGCCGGCGCCTGCGGGCGACGAGGTGGTCGCCGGGCGCCGCCGACGAGGACGGCCGCTACGGCGTGCGCCGCGGGCTGCTGCAGGAGCTGGTCACGCACTGGGCGGACGGCTTCGACTGGCGCGCCGCCGAGGAGAGGATCAACGCCTACGAGCACTACCGCGTCGACGTCGACGGCGTCCCGGTGCACTTCATGCGCAGGCCGGGCACCGGGCCCGACCCCGTGCCCCTGATCCTCAGCCACGGCTGGCCCTGGACGTTCTGGCACTGGTCCAGGGTCGTCGATGCCCTGGCCGACCCGGCCGCGTCCGGCGGCGACCCCGCGGAGTCCTTCGACGTCATCGTGCCCTCGCTGCCCGGGTCGGGCTTCTCCACGCCGCTCGGCCCGGGCCAGGTCGTCAGCTTCTCCAGGATCGCCGACCTCTGGCACGAGCTGATGACGGGCGTGCTGGGGCACCGCAGGTACGTGGCGGCCGGGTGCGACGTGGGGGCGCTGGTGACCGGGCAGCTCGGCCACGAGCACGCCGACGAGCTGATCGCCCTGCACATCGGCTCGGCGCAGAAGCTGACGCTGTTCAACGGCGACCGCGCCTGGGACCTCTCCGGCGGACGCCCGATCCCCGAGGGGCTCCCGCCGGCCGTGCACGAGAGGGTGCTCGAGTTCGACAGGCGCTTCGCGGTGCACCTGGCCGCCCACGTGCTGGCCCCCGCCACGCTCGCCCACGCCCTGGCGGACTCACCCGCGGGGATGCTCTCGTGGGTGCTGGAGCGCTGGGCGAACTGGTCGGACTGCCACGGCGACGTCGAGAGCGTCTTCCCCCGCGACGACCTGCTGACGCACGCCACGATCGTCTGGGCCGGCGGCGGGATCGGGACGTCGATGCGCACCTACGCCGACAACAACCGCTACCCGTGGACGCCCTCGCACGACCGGTGGCCCGTGGTCGAGGCGCCCACGGGCATCACGTTCGTCGGGCACGAGGACCCCCCCGGCGTGACCGGCGCCGAGGCGCGCGTCGAGGACTTCCTCCGCGGCGAGCGAGCCGCCTGGTACCACCACGTGAACGTCACCGCCCACGAGCGCGGCGGCCACTTCATCCCGTGGGAGCTGCCGCGGGAGTGGGTCGACGACCTGCGCCGCACCGTGCGCGGACGCCGCTGAACCCCGCCCGCCCCCCGACCCCACCCGGCCCCCCGCCCGGGCTCCGGCCTGATCCGCCGGTCCGGCAGGGGTCCGGCGGGGACCCGGCGGGTGCCGCGCCGCGGTCCGTGCCAGGCTCGGGGCGCACCGGCGACCACCCTGGCCGCCGGCCGGGGGAGGGGTGCGCGCGGTGTCCGAGCAGTCCAGCACGGGCGGGTCCGGCGGTTCGGTCGTGGTGGTCAACTGCGGCAGCTCCTCGGTGAAGCTGGCGCTCGTGGACCCGGTCACCGGTGAGCGGGCGCTCTCGTGCCTGGGCGAGCGCCTGGGCACCCCCGACGCGGTGGTGCACTTCACCACCGCCGCCGGCACCCGCACCATCACCCCGGCGGCCACCACCCACCGCGGGGCGCTGGCGCACGTGCTGCAGCGCCTGCTCGACATGGACCTGCCGCCGCTGCTGGGCGTGGGCCACCGCGTCGTGCAGGGCGGCTCGCGCTTCCGCTCCTCGGTGCGCGTGGACGAGCACGTGCTGCGCGACATCGCCGAGCTGTCGGCGCTGGCCCCGCTGCACAACCCCGCCAACGTCGCCGGCATCGAGGCCGCCCGCGCCGTGCTGCCCGAGCTGGAGCACGTCGCCGTCTTCGACACCGCCTTCCACCAGACGATGCCCGAGCACGCCTACCGCTACGCCGTGCCGGCGCGCTGGTACGAGGAGTTCGGCGTGCGCCGCTACGGCATGCACGGCACCAGCCACCGCTTCGTCAGCGCCCGCGCCGCCGAGGTCCTGCAGCGCGACGCCGGCGCCGACCCGCGCGCGCTGCGCCTGGTCGTGGCCCACCTGGGCAACGGCTGCAGCGCCACGGCCGTGCTCGGCGGGCGCTCGGTGGACACCACGATGGGCCTGACGCCGCTGGAGGGGCTGGTCATGGGCACCCGCTCCGGCGACCTGGACCCGGCCGTGGTCGAGCTGGTCGCCGAGCGCACCGGCGCGAGCGCCGCGGAGGTGGTGCGGCAGCTGAACTCCTCCTCGGGCCTGCTGGCGCTGTCGGGGCTGTCCAACGACGTGCGCACCCTGACCCGCGAGGCCGCCGGCGGGCACGCGGGCGCGCGGCTGGCGCTGGAGGTGTTCACCTACCGCGCCGCCAAGCACGTCGCCGCCCTGACCGTCGCCCTCGGCGGCCTGGACGCGCTCGTGCTCACCGGCGGCATCGGCGAGCACGCCGCGGGCGTGCGCTCGGCGCTGCTGGGACGCCTGGCGCACCTGGGCCTGGTGGAGGACCCCGACGCCAACGCCGCGCACGGGCGCGGGTCCACCCCCGCCGGGCGCATCACGCGCGAGCGCGCCGACGGCGGGCCGCTGGCGCTGGTGGTGCCCACCGACGAGGAGCTGCTCATCGCCCGCGACACCGTCGAGCTCGTCCGGCAGCGCTGACCACCGCACCGACACCCCGACCCGAGAGGAGCCCGCGGTGCCCCGCACCCTGCTCGTCGTCCCCACCGGCCACGGCGCCGGCCTGACCTCCACCTGCCTGGGCCTGGTGCGGGCGCTGGACGCGCGCGGCGTGGCGGTGGGCTTCCACAAGCCGCTGGCCCAGCCCGGCCGCGGCGCGGGCACCGACCGCTCGGTGGCGCTGGCGCGGCTGACCACGGGCCTGCCGGTGGCCGACCCCATCGCCGCGTCCACCGTGGTCGAGCGGCTCAGCCGCGGCGACATCGACGACCTCATGGAGGAGGTCGTCGCCGCCGCCGAGGGCGTGCTGGCCGCCCACGACGTCGTGGTCGTCGAGGGCCTGGCGCCCTCGGCCGAGCAGGTCTTCTCCGGCCGGGTCAACACCGCCCTGGCCACCGCCCTGGACGCCGACGTGCTGCTGGTGGGCTCGGCCGGCCCGGACGCCTCCGACCCCGGGGCGCCCGAGCGCATCGCCGAGGACATGGCGGTGACCGCCGGCACCTACCGGGCCGGGGAGGCGCTGCGGGTGGTCGGCGCCGTCGTCTCGCGCTGGCCGGTGCCCGCCGACCCCGCGGACGCCGTCACGCGCGTGGCGGCGCTGCGCGCGGCGCTGGAGGGCCACGGGGTGCCGCTGGTGGCGGCCGTGCCCTTCCGCACCGAGCTGACGTGGCCGCGGGTTGGGGACCTGGTGCGCGCCCTGGACGTCGACGTCGTCACCGCCGGCGAGCAGCAGCGGCGCGTGAAGGAGGTCGTCGTCGCCGCGCAGGCGGTGCCCGGGATGCTGCCCCTGCTGCGCGAGGGCCGGCTGATCCTCGTGCCCGGCGACCGCCACGACGTCGTCATGGCCGCCTGCCTGGCCGCCCTGAACGGCAACCGCCTCGCCGGGCTGCTGCTGACCGCCGGGGTGGGCATGGACGAGCGCGTCGCGGAGCTGACCCGCGCCGCGGCCGCCACGGGCCTGCCGATCCTGCGCACCGCGCGCAGCACGTACGCCACCGCCACCGCCGTGAACCGCCTGGACCCGGACGTGCCCGCCGACGACGCCGAGCGGGCCCTGGCGGTGACCACCACCGTCGCCGACGCGCTGGACCCGGCGTGGCTGGCGGGCCTGCCGGCCACCGCGCACACCCCGCGCCTGTCGCCGGCGGCGTTCCGGCGGCGGCTGACGACGCTGGCCGCCGAGCGGGTGCAGCGCATCGTGCTGCCCGAGGGCACCGAACCGCGCACCGTGCAGGCCGCGGCGCTGTGCGCGCGCCGGGGCATCGCGCGCCCGGTGCTGCTGGGCGCGCCGCAGGAGGTGGCCGCGGTGGCCGCGGGGCTGGGCCTGACCCTGCCCGAGGGCGTGGAGGTGCTCGACCCGGCCGGGCTGGTGGACCGCTACGTCGACGTGCTCGTGGAGGCCCGCAAGCACAAGGGGCTGCAGCCGGACGTGGCGCGCGACTCGCTGGCCGAGCCGATCCTGCTGGGCACCTGCATGCTGCAGGCCGGCGACGTCGACGGCCTGGTGGCGGGCGCGGTGCACACCACCGCCGCCACCGTGCGCCCGGCGCTGCAGGTCATCCGCACCAAGCCGGGCGCGAAGCTGGTCTCCAGCGTGTTCTTCATGTGCCTGCCCGACGACGTCGTCATCTACGGCGACTGCGCGGTCAACCCCGACCCGGACGCCGAGGAGCTGGCCGACATCGCGCTGCAGTCGGCGGCGTCGGCGCGCGCGTTCGGCATCGAGCCGCGCGTGGCGATGATCAGCTTCTCCACCGGCTCCTCCGGCTCCGGCTCGGCGGTGGACAAGGTCGCCGAGGCCACCCGCATCGCGCGCGAGCGCGAGCCCGACCTCGTCATCGACGGCCCGCTGCAGTACGACGCGGCGGCGGTGGCCTCGGTGGCGCGCGCCAAGGCGCCCGGCTCGCCGGTGGCCGGGCGCGCCACGGTGTTCGTCTTCCCGGACCTGAACACCGGCAACACCACGTACAAGGCGGTGCAGCGCAACGCCGGCGTGGTCTCGGTGGGGCCGATGCTGCAGGGGCTGGCCAAGCCGGTCAACGACCTCTCGCGCGGTGCGCTGGTCGACGACATCGTCTACACGATCGCGCTGACGGCCATCCAGGCCTCGCGCGGCTGAGCGCGCGGCCGGGCGTGGGACCGGGCGGGGGACCGGGTGGACGACCGGGGCGGGGGAGCGCCGCGGCGGGAATCGCCGGGGGGGTAGGCCTGTTAGGCTGTGTGCGACGGCCTGATGCCGTCCACTCAGCGGGCGAGCCGCCCGCGAGGTCGCTCGAGTCTCATCCCTCAGCTTCTGCGCGCAGCACCGTGCGCGCCCGCGCCTGGGGGCGGACCGCCTTAGCGGCCGCCGATCCACGTGGAGTCACCTCCCGCATGCCTGAGCACTACAGCTCCCCCCGCAACGACCACGCCCGCGACGACTACGCCCGCAACGACTACTCGCGCAACGACTACTCGCGCAACGACTACTCGCGCGGCGGGTACTCGCGCGACGACCGCTCGCGCGGCTCGTCCGAGGACCGCTTCCCCCGCCCTCGCCGCGGCGAGGGCGACGCCCCCCGCTCCGGCGGCTACCGCTCCGACGACCGCGGCTCGCGCGGCGCCTACGGCGGCCCCAGCGGCTACCGCGGCCGCCGCCCCAGCGGCCCGCCGCGCAGCCCGCGCTCCTTCGCGCCCAGCGCGACCGAGCAGGCCCTGACCGCCGCCGAGCAGGTCGAGGTCCCCGAGCTCACCTTCGCCGAGCTGGGCCTGCCGGCCGAGCTCGTCGCCGCCCTGGAGCGGCGCGGGATGTCCGCGCCGTTCGCCATCCAGTCGCGCACGCTGCCCGACGGCATCGCCGGGCGCGACATCCTGGGCCGGGCGCGCACCGGCTCCGGCAAGACGCTGGGCTTCGGCCTGCCGATGCTGGCCCGCCTGGCGTCCGGCCCGCGCACCCGCATCACCGGCGCCCCGCGCGGCCTGGTGCTCGTGCCCACCCGCGAGCTGGCGATGCAGGTCGCCGACGCGCTGCGCCCGCTGGGCGACGCGCTGGACCTGCGCCTGGCCGTCGTCGTCGGCGGGGTGCCCTACGGCCGTCAGATGGCCGCGCTCTCGCGCGGCATCGACGTCCTGATCGCCACCCCGGGCCGCCTGGTGGACCTCATCGAGCGCGACGCGGTCTCGCTGGGCGAGGTCAACGTCACCGTGCTCGACGAGGCCGACCACATGGCCGACCTCGGCTTCCTGCCGAGCGTGCGCTCCATCCTGGAGGGCACCAAGCCCGGCGGGCAGCGCATGTTCTTCTCGGCCACGCTGGACCGCGGCGTCGAGGCGCTCGTGCACGACTTCCTCACCGACCCGGCGTTCCACGCCGTGCCGGCGGACACCACGGACGTCTCCAACATGGAGCACCGCGTCTTCGCGGTGCGCCCGCACGACAAGCTGCCGATCCTCACCGAGATCAGCCGGCGGCCCGCGCGCAGCATCTTCTTCGTGCGCACCAAGCTGGGCGCGCAGCGCCTGGCCGACCAGCTGCGCGAGGCCGGCGCGCCCGCCGAGGCCATCCACGGCGACCTGCGCCAGGCCCAGCGCTCCAAGGCGATCGACGCGTTCGCTGCGGGCGAGACCCGGGTCCTGGTGGCCACCGACGTCGCCGCGCGCGGCATCCACGTCGACGACGTGGACCTCGTCGTGCACGTCGACCCGCCGAACGACCACAAGGACTACCTGCACCGCTCGGGGCGCACCGCGCGCGCCGGCGCCAAGGGCACGGTCCTGGCGATCGCGCTGCCCGACCAGGTCCGCCGCTACGGCTGGCTGCACCGGGACGCGGGCGTGGACGCGCAGGGCGTCGAGCGCGTCGTCGCCGGCGACGACACCGTGCGCGCGGTGGCCGAGTCGGGCGAGCCCGTCGTGGTCAAGCCGCGCACCCGGCCCGAGCGCGAGGGCCGCGGCCCGCGCCGCAGCGGCTTCCGCGGCGGCCCGCGCCGCGAGGGTGGACCGCGCCGCGAGGGCGGTCCGCGCCGCGAGGGCGGCTTCCGCGGCGGTCCCCGCCGCGAGGGCGCCGCGCACGACTGACGCGCTGCACCGCGCGGGTGACGGGCCCCGCCCCCTCCGGGGGGCGGGGCCCGTCCTCGTCCCCGGCGTCCACGCGGGACTGGCAGAATCGCGCAGTGGTCAAGAATGTGCGCAGCGTGACGAAGCGCCACGGGCCGGTCACGACGCGGACCGGGGCGGGCGTCGCGGACCAGCGCCCGCGGCCCGTCGTCGCCGCGGTCACCGCCGCGCTGGCGTGGGTGGTCCTGCTGTGCGCCGGGCAGGTCGCGCTCCTCGGCGACCGCCTCGTCGTGGTGCCCTGGCTGGCGCTGGGGCCGCTGGCCGTCTCCCTCGTGCTGGGGCGGGTGCCCACGGCCGTGGTGGCGCTGGGCAACGTGGCGGCCGTGGCCGCCCTGAGCACGTGGGTGGGCGACCTGGGCACCGGCACCGGTGAGCTGCGGGTGGCCGGCAGCGCCGCGCTGTCCGCCTTCGCCGTCGTCGGCGCGCACGTGCGCCTGCGCCGCGAGCAGCGCATCCGCTCCGTCACGGAGGTGGCCGCCGTCGCGCAGGCCGCCATCCAGCACCCCGTGCCCGCGCGCGTGGGCGACCTGGCGCTGGCCTCGCGCTACGTCTCGGCCAGCGCCGACGCCCTCGTCGGAGGGGACCTGTTCGACGCGGTGAGCACCTCCGAGGGGGTGCGCGTCATCGTCGGCGACGTGCGCGGCAAGGGCCTGCCGGCCGTGCACACCGCCGCCGCGGTCCTGTCCGCCTTCCGGCACGCCGCCCCGCAGCCGGGCACCGGCCTGGACGAGGTGGCCCGCCGCGTGGAGCAGGCCGTGGCCGCCCGCCTGGGCCCGGAGGACTTCGTCACCGCCGCGCTGTGCGCGCTGCACCCCGACGGGCGCCTGGACGTCGTGCTGTGCGGCCACCCGGCCCCGCTGCTGCTGGCGCCGGGCGCCGAGCCGGTGCCCGCCGGCCGCCGGCCCGGCCCGCCGCTGGGGCTGGGGGTGGACCCGCGCGTGGAGAGCACCGCCCTGCTGCCCGGGCAGCGCCTGCTGCTGTTCACCGACGGGCTGGTGGAGGCGCGCGACCGCGAGGGCCGCTTCTTCGACCTCGCCGCCGGTGCGCGCGCGCTGTCCCCGGCCGGCGCGCCGGGCGCGGACCCCTCCGGCGACCTCGACGCCGCCCTGGAGCAGCTGCTGGCCGACGTGCGCCGCCACGTCGGCGGCGTCCTCGACGACGACCTGGCGGTGCTGCTGCTGGAGCGGCTGCCCGCCACCGCGCGCGCGCTGCCGGTGGGCGCGCCGGGCGCCTGAGCCGGGCACCCCTGCCGGGCACCCCTGCCGGGCGCCGGACCCGGGTGGCGCGCCGGTGGGGCGCTGGTGAGGATGGGGCGCGCCGCGCGCACCGCGCGGCAGCCGGGTGCGCGCACGGCGCCCGCCCGGCCGGTCCAGCCCGAGGAGGCCCCGTGCCCACCCGCACCGCCCGCACCGCCTGGAACGGCGGCCTGAACGACGGCTCCGGCCAGGTCGAGCTGAGCAGCTCGAAGGTCGGCACCTACGACGTGTCCTTCCCCAAGCGCGCCGCCGACGAGGCGGGGGGCACCACCAGCCCCGAGGAGCTCATCGCCGCGGCCCACTCCTCCTGCTTCGCCATGCAGTTCTCCGCGCTGCTGGGTGAGGCCGGCGGCACCCCGGAGAGCATCGAGGTCGTCGCCGACGTCTCCCTCGGCCCGGACCCGGCCGGCGGCTTCCGCCTGACCGGCATCGCGCTGAAGGTCACCGGCGAGGTCGGCGGCATCGACGCGGACACCTTCGCCAAGACCGCGCAGGCGGCCAAGGAGACCTGCCCGGTCTCCAAGGCGCTGACCGGCGTGGAGATCACCCTCGACGCGCGCATGGACTGACGCACCACGAGGCACCGGCCCGCCGTCGGCGGCGGGCCGGTGCCAGCCCCGCACCGCCCCCGCCAGCGCGGACCGCGGGTGCTCAGCCGTGCGCCGTCGCGGGGCGGTCGCGCAGCACGCGGTGCAGGTGCGCGCGCTCCTGCGCGTGCCGCGCGGACTCGACGACGGCCAGCGCGACGACGAGGGCGGCCAGCACGGCCAGCACGGTCAGCGCGGGCAGGGCGCCGCCGAGCGGGCCCAGCACCGCGGCGAGCGCGGCCGCGAGCAGGCGGGCGCCGGCGAGCCGGCCGGTGCTGCGCCGCTCGAAGGCGACGTGCGCGAGCAGGTACAGCACCACCCCGCCGACCAGGGCGGCCAGGGCCCAGCCCTCCAGCGGCTCGCCCGGCGCGTGGTGCTCGGCCTCGCCGACCTGCTCGAGCACCTTCTTCAGCCCCAGGGCCATCAGCACGACGCCGGTCACCAGCGGCAGATGCAGGTAGCTGTAGGCGTCCTGGGCCAGGCGGGCGCGCCGGTGCGCCGGCGCCTCGAGCAGGGCGTGCTCGGCGCGCAGGGCCGCGACGTCGAAGTACGCCCACCACAGCCCGGCGGACAGCGCCAGGCCCAGGACCGCGGCGGTCACGATCGGCCAGGAGACCGGCAGCTGCGCGACGCCCACGCCGATCGCCACGATGGACTCCCCCAGGGCGACGATGACGATCAGCCCGTGCCGCTCGGCGAAGTGGTCCACGCGCACCCGCCAGCCGCGCGCCCCGCCGAGGTAGGTGCCCAGGTAGTCCACCGCCACCGCCGCGGCCCACAGCGCCGTGCGGGTGGCGCCGTCGGTGACCGCGGCCGCCAGCAGCAGCGCGCCGGCGCCGAGCATCGCGGGGGCGAAGCGCCGCAGCTGGGCGCGCAGCGCGGCGTCGCCCGCGGACAGCGCGAAGAACAGCAGCAGGTGCAGCGCCCGGAAGGCGACGTAGCACGCGGCGAGCACCACCGGGCCGGAGAGCCCGCCGGGGGCGTCGTCGAAGGCCTCCGGGATGGTCAGGGCCAGCACGAACATCGCGGCCATCGCGGCCAGCACCCCCAGGCGGACCACCCCCTCCTCGGTGCGCACCAGGTTGGCCAGCCAGGCGTAGCAGGTCCAGCTCCACCACAGCAGCGCGACGACCAGCACGCCGCGCAGCACGCCGCGCCCGCTCAGGTCCGCGGCCACGGCCGCGGTCACCTGGGTCAGCGCGAAGACGAAGACCAGGTCGAAGAACAGCTCCAGCGTGCTCACCGGGCCGCTGGCCCCGGCGGTGTCGCCGTGCCCGCTCACGCGCGTCCCCCCGCCGGTGTGGACCGGGACCGGTCCCGGGTGCGCGTCCCGCACCGCGCTGCGCGGTCGGGGCTCACCGCCGCCCCCTGACCCCTCCGGCCGTCACAGCAGGGCCGGTGGCGCCATGCGGTAGGTGAACAGGCCGAGCCCGGCGCCGGTGATGGCGATGAGGGCACCGGCCAGTCCCTCCTGCACGGCGGCCGCGTCCAGCCGTCCCAGGCGGACCGCCTCGAAACCGGCGTCGGCGCTGAGCCGGGCGACGACGGCCTCGGCCTCGTCGTCGCCGGCCCACAGGTTGCTCGGCGTCGCGCGGGCGCCGGCGACCAGCGGGAAGAGGGCGGCGAAGTTGGTGTTGAACACCTTCGCCGTCGGTCCACCCGTGATCGACTTCACGTACTCGGCGTTGGAGGCGGACGCGGCCGGGGGCCGGGCGCCGCCGTAGAGGTTCGTGGCGTCCAGGACCGTCTTGCCGCCGAGCCCGGTGACCGATGCCAGGGCCGCCTCGACGGCGTCGCCGGGCACCGCGAGCAGCACCGCCTCGGCGCCACCGGCGTCACCGCCCTCGCGCCCCAAGCGGTCCACGCGGTGCCCGGCGCGTTCCCACAGGTCGGCGAGCCCGCCGCCGACGTTGCCCCGGCCGATGACCGTGATGTCCATGCCCACCCCTCCGCGCGACGACAGCGGCACGAGGTCCCGGCCGCCCCGGGAGCGCTCCGGCGGGGACCCGTCCCCGGGGAGCGGGTCGAGCGGCCCTCGTGCCCGCGGCGACACTAGGAGGCTGCTGCGGCGGTCGTCCAAGACGAGGAGGGGGCCGGATCGACAGGAGGTGCCTATCGGTTCGGTGGGGGCGCCACTAGCATCCGCCCGTGGACGTCAGCCCGCGCCTGCTGCGCTACTTCGTGGCCGTGGCGGAGGAGCTGCACTTCGGGCGCGCGGCCGCGCGCCTGTACGTCTCGCAGCCGTCGCTGAGCCAGCAGATCCGCAAGCTCGAGCACGACCTGGGCACCGCGCTGTTCGTGCGTTCCAGCCGCCGGGTGCGCCTGACCGCCGCGGGCAGGGCGCTGGCGCTCGAGGCGCCCGTCGTCCTCGGCGCGCTGGCCAGGGCCGTGGAGCTGACCCGGCTGGCCGGTTCGGGCCCGACGACGAGCGTCCGCCTGGGGTACACGCCGGTCACCGGTCTCGAGACGCTCTCGACCCTCTTGAGCGCCCTGCAGGCCGACCACCCCACGCTCACGGTCGTCCCCCGGGAGGTGTTCAGCGGCGAGATCCCCGAGCGGCTCGGCGACGGGGACATCGACCTCGGGTTGGCGCTGTCGCCGCAGCTGCGCGACGGGCTGGACGGCGAGCTCCTGCGCGAGGAGCCGGTGTCGGCGCTGCTCGGCGCGCACCACCGCCTCGCCGCCGAGCCGGCGATCCCGCTGCAGCGGTTGAGCGGCGAGAAGCTGCTGCTCTTCCCGCGCCCGCTGGCGCCGGTGTACTACGACAGCATCGTCGCAGCGTGCCGTGCGGCCGGGTTCCTGCCCGACGTCCGCACCTTCGACGAGCCGCCCGTCAGCGCGATGCTCGCCCGCCTCCCCAGCGGCCACGAGGTGGGTCTGGCCCCGTCGGCCTTCGCCGAGGAGGCGGCACGGACGGGCACCGGCATCGTCCGGCGCGACGTCGTCGGACCCGCCATCACCGCGCGGCTGTCGCTGGTGTGGGACTCGAGCCACCCGTCGCCGGTCAGGGCGGGTGTCGTGGCCACCGCCCGCCGGTGCGCGCGGCGCAACGGCTGGCTCCGCCGCACGACCCCCTCACCGGCGCGCGGTTGACGGGGGCGCTGCCGCCGGGGGAGCGGTGCCCGGACCCGGTGCGGCGTTCAGCCCGGCGCCGCCGCCAGGCGCCGCTCGGCCACCAGCGCGTGCGGCCACAGCGCCACCCGCCGCGGCAGCAGCGGGCGCGCCCCCGTCAGCACCGCGCGCGTCGCGGCCACCGCCGCCCGCCGCGCCGGCGTGCGCGCCAGGCCGTAGGCGTCGGCCACCGTCGCCGGCAGCAGGTCGGCGGTCACCGCGCGCACCAGCGCCGAGGCCCCCGGCAGCGGGGGCAGGGTGCGCAGCGTCAGCAGGTCCGCGGCGACGCGGCGCGCGCCCGGGGTGACCACCAGCGCGGCCACCGCCTGCTCCCAGTACTCCTCGAAGGCCGCCGCCGAGGCCGGCAGCACCGCGTCGGGCACCGCGAAGAGGCGGGCGAAGGGCGCCGAGCCGCGCCAGTGCCGCTCGCGCTCGCCGGCGTCCAGCGCCCGGCCCAGGTAGCGCTCCACCACCCGGCGCGCGGTCCACACCAGCGTGGCGTGCACCCACAGCGCCAGGTGCGGGTCGTTGGCGCGGTACGGCGTGCCCGCCGGGGTGCCGGGGACGTCCTCGCGGGTGGTGCCGCGCACCCGGGCGTGCTGGGCGCCCACCGCGCGCGCGGCCGCCCGGGCCTGCTCGGTGTCGCCGAAGGTGACGGTCAGCGCCGCCTGCAGGGTGCCCAGCAGCCGGTGCGCCGGCCCGGCGGCGTAGTCGCTGTGCACCGCCACGCCCTGGGCCACCAGCGGGTGCGCCACCTGCAGCAGGATCGCCGCGGGCCCGCCGAGCACGACGGCGCGCTCGGCGGTCACCCGCTGGAACGTCCCGGGGCCCACGGGGCCGGGGTCGCCCGGCACGCCGGGACCCGGCGGCGGGGGGAACGCCGCGCTCAGCGGCACGCGCGGCAGCGCCCGCGCGCGGCCCCCGGGCGCGCCGACGGGCGCCACCCCCCGCCAGGGGCGGCGCCCGCCGTCGCGGGGCGCGCTGCTCAGGCGCGCACGTCGCGCTCGTTCGGGACCGCGTGCGTCATGACCAGGCCGGTCACGTCGCGCGGGCCGTTCTTGCCGAGGTTGGCCGCGCGCTCCAGCTCCTCCTCGGTGAGCGTCTGGGTGGCCAGCGGCTCGAGGTGGCGCACGTCGTCGGCGGTGATGCCCAGGCCCTCGCCCACGCGGCGGCCGTACTCGTCGTCCGCCATGAACATGTGCCAGACCATCCGCTCCTGGATGGGGCGGATGCACTGCGAGAGCGCGTCGACGAAGTTCGCGACGAGCTCGTCCTTCTCCCAGTCCTCGGAGAGCTGGAAGCGCTCGCCGGCCTGCTGGTAGTCGTTGGTGCGCGGGATGCGCTTGCGGGTCAGGCGGCCGCTGATGACCGGGCCCTGCTCGTCGTGCGTGGGGTAGGTGCCCTCGCGCAGGCCGCCGATGATCGACGGCTCGTAGTTCACCGTCGGGTTCTCCCCGCCGCCGTCGACGTGGTACGCCATCTGCCCGTCGCGCTGGTTGGTGCGGACCGCGGCGTTCTTCGCCTGGTTCACCGGCAGCTGCAGGTAGTTCGGGCCCACGCGGTAGCGCTGGGTGTCGGAGTAGGAGAACGTGCGCCCGACGAGCATCTTGTCGTCGGAGAAGTCCAGGCCGTCCACCAGCACGCCGGTGCCGAAGGCGATCTGCTCGCTCTCGGTGAAGAAGTCCACCGGCTTGCGGTTCAGGACCATCTTGCCGATCGGGGTGAGCGGGAAGACGTTCTCCGGCCACACCTTGGTGTCGTCCAGCGGGTCGAAGTCGAGCTCGGGGTGCTCGTCGTCGCTCATGACCTGCACGAGCAGCTCCCACTCGGGGTAGTCGCCCGCGTCGATCGCGGCGTAGAGGTCGCGGGTGTGGGGGCCGAGGTCCTGCGCCTGCACGGCCGCGGCGTCCGCGGAGGTCCACGACTTCACGCCCTGCTTGGGGTGCCAGTGATACTTCACCAGGACGGTCTCGCCCTGGGAGTTGACCCACTTGTAGGTGTTCACCCCGAAGCCCTGCTGGGTGCGGTAGCTCGCCGGGATGCCGCGCGGGGAGAACACCAGGGTGAACATGTGCAGCGACTCCGGCGTCTGGCTGGCGAAGTCGAAGACGCGGTTGGGCACCTGGCGGTCGAAGGTGACCGGGTCGGGCTTCTGCGAGTGGATGAAGTCCGGGAACTTGATCGCGTCGCGGATGAAGAAGACGCCGAGGTTGTTGCCCACGAGGTCCCAGTTGCCGTCCTCGGTGTAGAACTTCACCGCGAAGCCGCGCGGGTCGCGCAGCGCCTCGGAGGAGTCCCGGCCGCCGGCGACGGTGGAGAAGCGGATCGCCAGGTCGGTGCGCTTGCCCTTCTCCTGGAACAGCTTCGCGCGGGTGTACTTCGAGATCGGCTCGTCGCCGAAGCTGCCGTAGGCCTCGAAGTAGCCGAAGGCGGTGGTGCCGCGCGCGTGCACGACGCGCTCGGGGATCCGCTCGCGGTCGAAGTGGCTGATCTTCTCGAGGAACTGGTAGTTCTCCAGCGTGGCGGGCCCGCGGGCGCCGACGGTGCGCTGGTTCTGGTTGTCGTAGACGGGGTGGCCCTGACGGTTGGTCAGCACCGGGCGCTCGTCGCCCGGGGCGGACGGCTGGCTGGCGACGTCGGTCATCGCGCTTCCTCTCGTGGGTTCCTCGGCGGGTTCATCGGGGGTCCTTCGGGGGTTCACCGCTGGGCGCGGGCCGGTGCCGGGGCGGTGCCCGCCCGCGCGGTGCGGCAGTCGGGGCAGCGCCCCCAGAAGACCACCTCGGCCTCCTCGACCGCGAAACCGGCGGTGTCGGAGGGCGCGAGGCAGGGGGAGGGGCCGACGGCGCAGTCGACGTCCACGGTGCGCCCGCACTGCCGGCACACCAGGTGGTGGTGGTTGTCGCCCACGCGCGCCTCGTAGCGCGCCGGGTGCCCGGCGGGCTCGATGCGCCGGGCCAGCCCGGCGCGGGTCAGGGCGTCCAGGCAGTCGTAGACGGCCTGGGTGGACACCGCCGGCAGCACCGCGCGGGCGCGCTCGACGACCTCGGCGACGGCCAGGTGCTCGGCGCCGGCGGCGGCCGCGTCGAGCACCTGCAGCACCGCCGCGCGCGGGCGCGTGGCGCGCAGGCCGCGCCCGCGCAGGCGCTCCTGCGCGTCGCCGGTGGTGGCGGCCGGGGCGGCCGCGGGGTCGTGCACGTGCCCGATCCCACCAGCTGATCTGGAACCAGTCAAGACAGGAGGCCACCGCGCCGCTGCTCCCGCCGCACCTCCGGGGTGCCCCGCGGCGCCCCGGGGGCGTCTCAGGGGCGGCGCCAGTCGTCGGAGGTCATGTGCGAGCCGGCCATCGGGCCCATCTGCAGCATCCCGCCGTCCACCGCGTACGAGGCGCCGGTGACGTACGAGCCCTCCGGCGAGCACAGCAGCGCCACCACCGCCGCGATCTCGCGCGCGTCGCCGGGGCGGCGCAGCGGCACCCCGGGGCGCTCGACGGTGTGCGGGTCGACGTCCTCCTGCCCGGTCATCGGCGTGGCGATCTCCCCGGGGGCCACGGCGTTGACGGTGATGCCGTGCTCGGCCAGCTCGATCGCCGCCGTGCGCGTCAGCAGCCCCAGCCCGCCCTTGGCGGAGCAGTACGCCGCGGCGCCCACGCGGGGCTGGTGCTCGTGCACGCTGGTGATGTTGACGATGCGCCCGCCGCGCCCGGCGGCGACCATGCGCCGCGCCGCGCGCTGCAGGCACAGGAACGCCCCGTCCAGGTCGGTGCTGAGCACCTCGCGCCAGGCGTCGTAGGACAGCTCCAGCAGGGGCGTGCCGTCGCCCGTGCCGGCGTCGTTGACGAGCACCTCCAGCCCGCCCAGGGCCTCGGCCAGCTCGTCGACGACGTCCGCGGCGGCGGGCAGGTCGCGCAGGTCCAGGTGGCGCAGCTCCGCGCGCCGGCCCAGGGCGCGCACCTCCTCCGCCGTGGCCCGCCCGGCGGCCTCGTCGCGGAACCACGTCACGCCCACGTCGTGGCCGCGGCGGGCCAGCTCCACGGCCACCGCGCGCCCGATGCCCGACTCCGAGCCGGTGACCACCGCAGGTCCGGGCCGCCCGGACGCCTCGGCGCTGCGCAGGTCGCGGAAGGGGCCGGTGCTCTCGCTGCTCTGGCTGCTCATGCCCTCCCCCTACCCGCCCGCGCGCCGTGGACACCCCCGTGCGCGGCGCGCCCCGCGCGGCTGCGGGAGGATCGGGGCGATGGCCGCCGAGGACACCCCCCGCCGCCGGCCGGGCGCCGCACCCGCCCGCCGGCCGCGCCGCCCGCCCGCGCGCGCCTGGCCGCTGCCGCGCTGGGCCACGGGGCTGGTGCCCGGCCGCGCCCCGGCGAGCGCGGCGGGCCGGGACGCGGGCCGGGCTCCGGCCGGGGTGCTGGAGCGGGTGCTGCGCCGGGTGCTGCCGCTGCTCGGGCTGCTGCTGGTGAGCGCCGCCGGCGCGGGGGTCGGCTTCGCCCTGGCGCCCGGGCAGAGCACCTGGGTGGGCCCGCTGCAGGCGCAGGTGCGGGTGCACCCCAGCCTGCAGCCGGGCGTGCGCGTGGACCTGCCGCCCGTGGGGGAGATCACCTTCGGCACGCACCGCGCCCCCGTGGCGGTCACCGCGGGCGTGGAGTCCGTCGACCTCGAGGCCGCCTCGCGGCTGGTGCGCTCCCCGCAGCAGCTGCTGGCGCTGGAGCTGACCGCCCCGGACACCGTGCGCGCGGCCACCGTGCGCGCCGCCGCGTGGAGCGCGGCGTGCGGGGTCGGCGGGGCCGTGCTCGCCGGCGCCGTCGTCTACCGCGCCCGCCGGCGCGCCCTGCAGACCGGCGCGGCCTGCCTGGCCGTCCTGCTGGCCGCCGGCGGCGCCACCGCCGCCACCTTCGACGCCGCCGCCCTGCAGCAGCCGCGCTTCACCGGCCTGCTCTCGCGCGCGCCCTACGTGGTCACCAGCACCCAGGACGCCCTCGAGCGCCTGGAGTCCTACCGCAGCGGCCTGTCCGACATCGTGCGCAGCGTCAGCACCCTGTACGCCGTCAGCGGCAACCTGCCCGTGCTCGGCGACGGCGCCGGCGGCGCCCCGGGCCAGGACGTCACCACGGTGCTGCACGTCTCCGACCTGCACCTGAACCCCCTCGGCTTCGACCTCGTCGAGGACCTCGTGCAGCAGTTCGGCGTGCGCGCCGTGGTGGACACCGGCGACATCACCACCTGGGGCACCGAGGCCGAGTCCTCGTTCCTGGGCCGCATCGGCGGCCTGGGCGTGCCGTACGTCTTCGTGCGCGGCAACCACGACTCGGCCCTGACCCAGCAGGCCGTCGCCGCCCAGCCCGGCGCCGTCGTCCTCGACGAGGGGGCCGTCGCCGAGGTCGCCGGGCTGCGCTTCGCCGGCAAGGGCGATCCCGTCTTCACCCCCGAGGGGGAGGGCAGCACCGCCGAGGGCGAGGCCGAGCAGGTGCAGCGGCGCTCCAACGAGGTCCTCGCCGCGGGCATCGCCGACTGGGAGGACGGCAACCCCGACGACCCCGTCGACGTCGCCCTCGTGCACGACCCCAGCGGCCTGGAGCCGCTGCTGGGGCGGGTGCCGCTGGTGCTGGCCGGCCACCTGCACCGGCGCGGCGTCACGCTGGACTCCTCCGGGACCCGGGTCATGGTCGAGGGCAGCACCGGCGGGGCCGGCATCACCTCGGCGGGGCTGGACCGGCTGGCCGACGGCGAGCCGGTGCCGCTGTCGGCGACGCTGCTGCACTTCGGCACCGGCCCGGACGGCGAGGACCGGCTGCTGGCCTACGACGAGGTCACCGTCGGCGGCCTGGGGCTGGCGGAGGTCGGGCTGCAGCGCACCGTGCTCACCGACGCCGACCGCCCCGCGCTGAGCCCGCCCACCGCCGTCGCGACGCCCTCGGGCACCTCCGCCGCGGCCGCGCCGTGAGGGTCCCGGCGGCTCGCGGCGTTCGTGCTCGCGGCGGCCCGCCGCCGCGTACCGTGGGCGCCACCATGACGCTCCCACCCGCCCCGCACTCCCGCGTGCCCGACCCCGCAGCCCCCCTGGCCGACGACGCGCTGGCCGAGGAGATCGAGCTGTACGCCGACGTCGTCGTCGCCGCCTCCGAGAGCGAGGGCCCGCTCGCGGACAGCGACCTCGACCGCGTCCTCGGCGTCGACGAGGACGGCACCCGGGGCTGAGGCGCGCGCTGCGGGTCCGTCCCGGACCCGTCGCGGCCGCGCGCCGCGGCGGGTGCGCGCTGGGCCGCACGGGCGACCCGGCGGTGGGCCGGGTGGTGGGTGGCGTGCCGGGCGGTGCCGCCGCAGCGCTTAGAGTCCGCTGCGGACCGGGACCACACCGGTCCGCCCGACCCCCGTCTGCGGAGCACCTGTGCGTTTTCGACTCACCCCCCGGGACGACACCTTCGTCGAGCTCTTCACGCGCACCGGCGAGGTCCTGGTGGAGGCCACGACCGTCCTCACCGAGTTCGTCGGCAGCGACCCCGTGCGCCGCCCGGCGCTGGCGCGCCGGATGGAGGAGGTCGAGCACGCCGGTGACGAGGCGGCGCGCGCGGTGCTGCAGCGGCTGGAGTCCTCCTTCATCACGCCCTTCGACCGCGAGGACGTGCACCGGCTGGCCACCCTCCTGGACGACTGCCTGGACCGCATGCACTCCGCGGTGGAGCTGGCGGTGCTGTACCGGGTGGGCACCCTGCCCGCCGGCGTCGGCGACCTCGTGCAGGTGATCACCCGCCAGGCCGAGCTGACGCACCGCGCCATGGCGGGGCTGCGCTCGCCGCGCGACCTGCGCGCGTACTGGGTGGAGGTCGACCGCCTGGAGCACCGGGCCGACCAGGTCCACCGCGCCCTGCTGGTCGCCGTCCTGGGCGGCGAGCAGGACGCGATCGCGATCCTGAAGCTGAAGGAGGTCGTCGACGCGCTGGAGGAGGTCGCCGACGCCTTCGAGCGGGTGGCGCACGCGGTGGAGCTCATCGCGGTCAAGGGGGTCTGAGGGTGGGCGCCGTCCTCGTGCTCGTCGCGGTGGTCGTCGTCGTCGCGCTCGTCTTCGACTTCACCAACGGCTTCCACGACGCCGCCAACGCCATCGCCACCTCCGTCTCCACCCGCGCGCTGACGCCGCGGGTGGCCGTGGCGCTGGCGGCGCTGTGCAACCTCGCCGGCGCCTTCCTGGGCACCGGGGTCGCCGAGACCATCGGCTCGGGCATCGTCGACGTCGCCGCCGGCGTGGACGGGCTGCGCGTGGTGCTCGCCGCCCTGCTCGGCGCCACCGCCTGGAACCTGCTCACCTGGCGGCTGGGGCTGCCCACCTCCAGCTCCCACGCGCTCATCGGCGCGCTGGCCGGCGCCGGGCTGGTGGCCGGCGCGGGCGTGCACGGCGGGGTCCTGCTGGACCGGGTGGTCGTGCCGATGCTCGTCTCGCCGCTGGCGGGCTTCGCCCTGGCCCACCTGGCGATGGCCGGGCTGCTGTGGGCCTTCCGCCGCGCGGCGCCGGGGCCGACCCACCGCCGCTTCCAGGTCGCCCAGACCGTCTCGGCCGCCGCCGTCGCCCTGGGCCACGGCCTGCAGGACGCGCAGAAGACCATGGGCGTGATCGTGCTGGCGCTCGTCGCCGGCGGCTACCACGCCGAGCGCGCCGACGGCGGCGTGGGCGTGCCGTGGTGGGTGCAGCTGGCCGCGGCGCTGGTCCTGGCCGCCGGCACCTGGGCGGGCGGCTGGCGCATCGTGCGCACGCTGGGCCGGCGCATCATCGCCCTCGACCCCGCGCGCGGCTTCGCCGCCGAGAGCGTCTCGGCGGCGGTGCTCTACGTCGCCGCCCTGGGCTTCCACGCCCCGGTCTCCACCACCCACACCGTCACCGCGGCCATCACGGGCGTGGGCAGCACCCGCCGCCTCTCCGCGGTGCGCTGGGGGGTGGCCCGCTCGGTGGCGCTGGGCTGGCTGCTGACCCTGCCGGCCTCCGCGGCCCTGGCCGCCGGCCTGCACCTGGTGATGGACGTGCTCTGAGGGGTGCCCCCGGGCGGTGCGCCTGCCCGGGGCGCGCGGCGCTGAGACGCCGACGGCCCGGCCCCCCGAGGGGGACCGGGCCGTCGCCGCACCGGGGCGGCCCGGGCGGGGCCGCCGGGGCCGCTCAGCCGAAGCGGCCGGAGATGTAGTCCTCGGTGGCCTTCTGCGTGGGGTTGGAGAAGATCGTCGAGGTGCTGTCGATCTCGATGAGCTTGCCCGGCTTGCCCACCGCGGAGAGGTTGAAGAAGCCGGTCTGGTCCGAGACGCGGGCCGCCTGCTGCATGTTGTGCGTCACGATCACGATCGTGTACTCGTTCTTCAGCTCCCCGATGAGGTCCTCCACCGCCAGGGTGGAGATCGGGTCCAGCGCCGAGCAGGGCTCGTCCATCAGCAGCACCGAGGGGCGGATGGCGATGGCGCGCGCGATGCACAGGCGCTGCTGCTGGCCGCCGGACAGGCCCATGCCGGGCCTGTCGAGGCGGTCCTTGACCTCGTTCCACAGGTTCGCCCCGCGCAGCGAGGACTCCACGAGGTCGTCCATGTCGCTCTTCTTCATGCGCTTGGCGTTCAGCCGCACCCCGGCCGCGACGTTCTCGTAGATCGACATCGTCGGGAACGGGTTGGGGCGCTGGAAGACCATGCCGATGTGCTGGCGCACGGAGACCGGGTCGACGTCCTTGTCGTAGAGGTCCTGGCCGTCCATGACGACCTTGCCCTCCACGCGGGCGCCGGGGATGACCTCGTGCATGCGGTTCAGCGAGCGCAGGAAGGTCGACTTGCCGCAGCCGGACGGCCCGATGAGGGCGGTCACGGCGCGCGGCTCGATCGTCATGGAGACGCTCTCCACGGCGAGGAAGTCGCCGTAGTAGATGTTCAGGTCGCTCACGTCGATGAGCTTGGCCACGTCGGCTCCTAGGTCGTTCTGGTCGGGGGGGGGGCGCCGGCGGGGGCCGCTCAGCGGGTGCCCTTCGGGGAGAAGTAGCGCGAGATCAGGCGCGCCACGAGGTTGAGCGCCATGACCAGCATGATGAGGACGAGCGCGGCCGTCCAGGCGCGGTCCACGCCGGCCTGCGCGGGTACGCCCGGCTGCGTGTAGCTGTAGTACGCGAAGACGGGCAGCGTGGCCATGCGGCCCTCGAAGGGGTCGAAGTTGGTGCCGACGGTCAGCCCCAGCGTCAGCAGCAGCGGGGCGGTCTCGCCCGCCACGCGCGCCACCGCCAGGGTCACGCCGGTGGCGATGCCGGAGACGCTCGTGCGCAGGACGACCTTGACGATGGTGCGCCACTTCGGCACGCCCAGGGCGTAGGCGGCCTCGCGCAGGTCGTTGGGCACCAGCTTGAGCATCTCCTCGGTCGAGCGCACCACGACCGGGATCATGAGCACGGACAGGGCGATGGCACCCATGAGGCCGATGCGCAGCTGCGGCCCGGCGATCAGCGCGAACAGCGCCACGACGAAGAGGCCCGCCACGATCGAGGGGATGCCCGTCATGACGTCGACGAGGAAGGTGATGGCGCGCGCCAGGGCCGAGCGCGCCCCGTACTCCACGAGGTAGACGGCGGTCATCAGGCCGATGGGCACGGAGATGAGCGTGGCCAGCAGGGTCACGATGATCGTGCCCCAGATGGCGTGCAGCCCCCCGCCGCCCTCGCCGACGACGCCCTGCATGGACCAGGTGAAGAACTGCGCGTCGAAGCGGGCGGCGCCGCGGCTGACGACGGTCCAGACCACCGAGACCAGGGGGACCATGGCGATGAGGAAGGCCGTGGTGACCAGGGCGGTGACCACGCGGTCGGTGGCCTTGCGCCCGCCCTCGCGCACCCGGGAGACCAGGCCGATCAGGACCAGGTTCAGCAGCGCCGCCAGGACGGCCACGGCCGCCGGCGAGGTGCCTCCCGGCACGAGCACGGCCGCGGCGATCGCGATGGAGAGGACGAGGACGGCCCACGGCGTCCACCGCGGCAGCCCCGCCTTGCTCAGGGGCTGCTCCACGGCCGCCAGGGCGTCGCGCGAGGGTTGCGGGCTCCTGCCCGTGGTGGTGGTCACGACTTGGCTCCCGAGCGGGCGACGATCCAGCGGGCGGCGAAGTTCACCAGGAAGGTGATGACGAACAGCGCCAGGCCGCTCGCGATGAGGACGCTGGTCTCCACGCCGGCGGCCTCGGGGAAGTTCAGGGCGATGTTCGCCGCGATGGTGGAGGGGTTGGTGCTGCTGATGAGGTTGAAGGTGACCACGTCGGAGACCGACAGCACCAGCGCCACGGCCATCGTCTCGCCCAGCGCGCGCCCGAGGCCGAGCATCGCGGCGCTGACCACGCCCGAGCGGCCGTAGGGCAGCACCGAGTAGCGGATCATCTCCCAGCGGGTGGCGCCCAGGGCCAGGGCGGCCTCCTCGTGCAGGCGCGGGGTCTGCAGGAAGATGTCGCGGGCCAGCGCCGTGATGATCGGCAGGATCATCACGGCCAGCACGAGGCCGGCGGTGAGGATGGTGCGCCCGGAGGCGGAGGCCGGACCGGCGAAGAGGGGGATGAACCCGAGGTTCTCCGCCAGCCAGGCGTAGATCGGGACCATCGCCTGGGAGAGCACGACGATGCCCCAGATGCCGTAGACGATGCTGGGCACCGCGGCGAGCAGGTCGACCAGGTAGCCCAGGCCCTGCGCGGCGCGGCGCGGGGCGAAGTGCGAGATGAACAGGCCGATGCCCACGGAGAGCGGGGTGGCCACGACCAGGGCGATGACGGCGGCCAGGACGGTGCCGAACAGCAGCGGCCACACGTAGCCCACCAGGCTGCCGCGCGCGATCTCCTCGTCGGTGGTGAACGCCGGCAGCGACTCCCAGACCAGGAACGCGGCCACGGCGGCCAGCACGAGCAGGATGAGGACCCCGGCGCCGGTCGCGGTGCCGCGGAAGAGGGCGTCGCCGCGGCGCCTCTGCCCCGTGGCGATCGAGCCTCCGGGTCCTCTCTCGGGTGCTCTCGTGGGTGTGCTCACCCGTGGTCCTCCGTCTCGTGCGGGCCGACCGCCGCCGGGGGGCCGTCGGCGGGTGGGGTGGTGCCGGGTGCTGCGGTGGTGCCGGTCGTGCGACGGGGGGGGGGGGGGGGCGCCCCCGCCCCCCCCCCCCCCCCGGGGGGGGGGGGGGGGGGGGGGGGGCCCCCGGGTGGGGGTCGGCGCCTATGGGGGCACCCTCTCCCAGGTAT